>JBOHCW010000259.1:0-18867 GCA_050725375.1 Actinocrinis sp.
CCCCCAGGATGTCGGGCCGCAGCTTGACGTTGCCCGGCTTGTAGACCCCGTGCACGTTGCCGAACGTGGCGGCCAGCAGGTAGCGGCCCTTCTCGCCGGTGCCCCGCGCTTCGATCGTGGCCCGGTAGTCCTCGGGCGTCGTGTAGAGCTTCTCGTTGATCTCGTTGGCGACGCCGTCCTCCTCGCCGCCGACCACGCCGATTTCGATCTCCAGGATCGTGCGGGCCTTGCTGGTCTGCTCCAGCAGCTCGGCGGCGATCCGCAGGTTCTCGCCGAGCGGCACGGCCGAGCCGTCCCACATGTGCGACTGGAACAGCGGCTCCTGGCCGCGCGCGACGCGCTCCTGGGAGATCGCGACCAGCGGGCGCATGAAGCCGTCCAGCTTGTCCTTCGGGCAGTGGTCGGTGTGCAGCGCGATGTTGATGTCGTACTTCGCCGCGACCACGTGCGCATACTCGGCCAGTGCGCTCGCGCCGGAGACCATGTCCTTGACGGTGCTGCCGGACAGGTAGTCGGCGCCACCAGTAGAGACCTGGACGATTCCGTCGCTCTCGGCCTCGGCGAAGCCGCGCAGCGCCGCGTTGAGCGTCTGGGACGAGGTCACGTTGATGGAGGGGTACGCGAACCGGCCGGCCTTCGCCCGGTCGATCATCTCCGCGTAGACCTCGGGTGTTGCGATGGGCATCTGGACTCCTCGATACGGTGGTTGCTCTGGCCGCCGTCAGTCTCGCAGACGGGGATGGGGGAACATTAAAGCGGCCGTGATGTGGAATCGCCTCCCATCATCACAGCCGCTTCGTGACACGGCGCGCCTTCTGAAGCCGCGAGAGTACTGGTCGATCGGCCCTTGCGTACCGGTGGCGGTTACTTCTTGTGCCGGCCGGCGCCCGGGGCCGACGAGGCGGGAACGGCTTGCGGCCGGCCCTGCGTCTCGTCCTGGCCGGGGGCCGGGTGGCCGGCCTCGCCGGCGTGGCCCTTCTTGCGCGCGGCCAGCACCTCGCGGATCACCGGGATCGCCGAGAGCACGATGATCAGCAGCGTGATCGGGATGATGTAGGTGTCGACCTTCGAGGCGGGCACGGTCGAGCCGACCAGGTGGCCGGCGATCAGCACGCCCTCGGTCCAGACCACGGCGCCGATCGCGTTGTAGACGAAGAACTTGCGCGCGGGCACTTCGAGCACGCCGGCGACCGGGTTCATGAAGGTGCGCACGACCGGGATGAACCGGGCCAGGATGATCGCCTTGGCCGCGCCGTAGTCGTTGAAGTAGTACTCGGCCCGGTCGACGTACTGCTGCTTGAACAGCTTGGAGTCCGGCTTGTCGAACAGCCCGCGCCCGAAGCGCGCGCCGAGATAGTGGCCGAGTTGCGCACCGAGCACGGCGCAGATCGGCGCGCCGATCAGCAGCGGCGCGAACGCCAGGTGGTGCGCCGCGTTCGGCAGGGTCAGGAACCCCGCGATGAACAGCAGCGAGTCGCCCGGGAAGAAGAACCCGATGAGCAGTCCGGTCTCGGCGAAGGTGATCGCCAGCACCCCGAGTACCGCGTAAGCGCCGAACGCCGTGATGTACGACTCGGCGTTGAGCGGATTGAAGGCCAAGATGTGTGTCACGGGCGCAAGCGTAACGGGGTGGCGCGTATTGGTACCTATCGCCTGGTTACCTGTTGCGGAGCTGCTACGCGCCGTCAGGACGGATGTGATGCCGAGTCCGCCCGAGGCGTTTGCCGGACGGTTATGCGAGGCCTAGGTCGGTAAGGCTGTAGCCCGCGTAGTAGGGCAGACCTGCCGCCTCGACGGCCGGTTGGGCGCCGCGCTCGACGACGACGGCCACCGCGACGACGTCCGCGCCCGCCGCGCGCGCTGCCTCGACCGCGGTCAGCGGCGAGTCACCGGTGGTCGAGGCGTCCTCGACGATCAGCACGCGGCGCCCGGCGATGTCCGGCCCCTCGATCCGGCGCTGCATACCGTGCGCCTTCTCGCTTTTGCGGACCACGAACGCGTCCAGCTTGCGCCCGCCGACCAGCTCGGGCTGCGCGGCGGCGGCGTGCAGCATTGCCGAGGCGACAGGGTCGGCGCCGAGGGTGAGGCCGCCGACCGCGTCGAACTCCAGGTCGCGCACCAGGTCCAGCATCACCCGGCCGACCAGCGGGGCGGTCGCGCCGTCCAGTCCCACCCGGCGCAGGTCGACGTAGAAGTCGGCTTCCTGCCCGGAGCTGAGCACGACCTTGCCGTGCACGACGGCCTTCGCCTTGATCTGCGCGAGTAGCGCGGTGCGCTCGTTGCTGTCCTTGGCGAAGGTGATCGACATGACGGCTGGTCCTTCCGGTCGGGGCGTGGCACCAAGGATACGGATCACGTGGTGGCGCGCCCCAACCGGCGAAGGGTGACGGCCCGTCAGGCGTCGTCGGCTGGCGACGTCGCAGCGTGCGCCTCTCGGGCGGTGCGAGATGGCGGTGTGAGATGAGGGCGCCCAACCGCCGGTGAATCAGAGCAGCGAGCGAGTGCTGCCGCTCGCGCCGACGCCCACCATGGTTGGCCGCAGTTCCACGCCGGGACGCCGCCGCAGTGCGGTGCCGCGCGGGGGAGACTGGCTCGGCATCGTGATTCCGGGCGTGGACGCGCCGCCGCCCTGTTGACCACTGCCCTGCTGGCCGTTGGGCTGCCCGTTCTGCGCCGCGACCGGCCCGTCGTCCATCGTCGAGCCGGCCGCCCCCGGGCTCTCGATGCCCCCATCGGGCTCGGCGCCGCGTACGACGCGCGCGTACAGGCGCTCGGCGAAGTCCTGCGTCTTCGCCATCGCGGCGAGTTCCGCGTCGGCGTCGGCGTCCGGCATGCGCACGTCGATCGTGTCCACCACGCAGCGGGCCACCTCGTTGCCGGACGCGTCCGCGAGCACCGCGCCGAGCTGGTGCGCAGCCTCGCGGTAGGCCGTCGGGTCGCCGGGCGAGAGGTCGTCCGGCAGCGCGGCGCGCATCCGGCCGATCGCCACGTCGAGCCGGTCGCGCTGCTCGGCGGTGATCCGCCGCGCCGCCAGGTCGGCCATCAGCAGGTGCAGCGCGGTGCGTACCTCGTCCAGTTCGGTGGCGAGGGTCGGCGAGCCGCCGTACTCCAGCAGCACCGACAGCACCAGCGGATCGAGGATGTTCCAGTCGGCCTTCGGCCGCACCGTGGTGCCGCGGCCGTGCCGGATGCGCAGGACCCGCTTCTCTTCCAGCGCCTTCAGTGCCTCGCGCAGGATGGTGCGGCTGACCGCGAACTCCTGGGCCAGCGCGGCCTCCGGGGGCAGGTCGCCGCCCGGCTGGAACTCGCCGTCCAGTATCCGCAGCAGCAGCCGCTCGATGACGGCGTTCGCCAGCCGGCTGGGCCGCACGACCCGGTGGACGTTCCAACCATCGACGTACATACGCTTTCGGCTCCTGACTCGCCGTGCGCCTCCGATCGCGCACGGAACGTGATGCACACAGTAGGAGCGGCGTTAAGGCGTCGGCGCCGATTCAACTGACAACCACTCGATCCGATGACAAGACTCACTCTCCTGTGAAACAGGCCCGTGATCGCCTGTGGACGAGCCGTATTCGAATGAGTCGACCTTGGACGAGCAGGCGTCGTCAGCGGTGGCGTGCGGCGCGGCGCAGCGCGGCGAACAGCAGCACGAGCGCGGCCAGCGTCGCCGTCGCGGCGCCGACCAGGAACGGAATCCACGGCGGCACACTGCGATCGCGCAGCCTGCTCCAGATGTCGTCGGCCTCCGGCTGGGCCGCTTCGGCGGCGGGCCTCGCGAGACCGTCGCCGATCGGTTTTGCGGGTGGGGCCGGGTCGGCCGTCGGGTCGTCCGCCGGGTCGGGCCCGATGACGGAGTCGTGTGCCGGCGCGCTTTCTGACGCGGCGTCCGGCTCGATGATCGCAACGTTCTCAGGTAAGGCGTCGTCATTCGCCGCGGCGTCGTCGGACTCGTCGGTCGTCTCGGTCGTAGAGACAGAGCGAGAGTCGAGGTCGGAGTCGGAGCCGGAGCCAAAGTCGGCGTCCGAGTCGGCGTCCGAGTCGGCGTCCGAATCCGAGTCCGAGTCTGATGTCGTCTCGTCATGCTTCAACGCGACCAGATGCAGCGGTGTGTGAGCCGGCGGTTCGGGTTCGACCTCGACCGGCGGTTGTACGGGCTCTTCCGACTCGCCGTCGCCGACTTGCTCCGAGCCGGCCTGATCCGGCGCGGCCGCGTCGGGCGCGGAGGGCGCCGGGCGGGGGACAGGTGCGGAGACCGCGTTCGACGCACTCGCGTCGGCGGGCACGTCACGCACCACCGCGAGCGGCGCACGCTCCTGAGCCGACGCCTTGTCGCCTCGCTCGCGCGGGCCCGCGGGCGAGGACTCGGCCAGCGTCGCGAACCAGCGCTGCACAACCCGCTGGAACACGCTGTCCAGCGCCTGCGCCGTCAGCGCGCCCGCACCCGGCGCGATGTCCACCTGCCCGCCGACGATCACGCGCGTACCCGAACCGGACTGCCGCAGCGCGATCTCGATCACGCCCTCGACCGAACCGCCGGTCCGCCCGAAAACCGCCTCGACCTCAAGCGAGACCCGCAGCGCGCTCGGCACCACTTCGACTATGCGCGCCACGCCGCGGAAGGTGACCGTCTGCTCACGGGTCCGCACACGCAGCCGCCCGGCCACGCCCTGTGCGCCCGAGGCATCGATCGACACATTAGGCAGCGCGCCGAGCAGCCGCTCGGGATCGGTGACAGCGGGCCACAACAGTCGTCGGTGGACCGGGACCGTGGCCTCGTACGGCATCGACACCCTCGCTGCTCAGCCGCTGTACACGGCGACCTGCCGCCGTGCTCGCAGGCCAGCGTACGCCGGTGCGCGGACCTGGGCATCGCACGGGTGGTCGGCCGTGTTACGCGCCGCGCCCATCACGCGGTCACGCCCACTTCAGGCACTACATTCATCCGTCCGATTTCACTCGATTCACTCGCGTTCACTCCAGGCGCAGGAAGCTCAGCGTCGTGGCGATTTGCCGATCCTGCGGGTAGGTGTGCCAGGTGCTCCACCACAGGCCCGCCCGCCACGGCCGGATCACGATCGCGGTCAGCGCGCCCGGAACCCCCGGATACCGCCCGACCAGGCCCTCCACCGCGCCGCGCTCGATCCCGTCCACGCGCGTGCCGAACTCGTCCGGCGTACACGTGCGCACCTCCGACTCGATCGTGTATCGCCAGCCGCGCGGCAACTCGCGCTCGGCGGTGCGCGGCAGCGGTACCGTCTGCTCCGGCAGACAGGCGACCGTCTCCAGGCACACCGGCGAGCGTGCGCCCGTCAGCCATACCGCGATCTGGTGCGACGCGCCGAGCAGCCGCAGGTCCGCGCTGAACGGCTCCAGGTCCAGCCGCCGGCTGGCCAGCGCGGGCTGCGCGTCCAGATCGACCGACCAGCCGAGCTCGCCGGCCTTGGTATCGCAGTACTGCGCGGTCAACTCGATGAGCATCGGTCGGCACCGTCCCAGGCCGTAGGCTTCCTCCGGGCGCAGACAAGTTAGTCAGACAACCTGCCCGCACCGATCAACGAGCGGCGGACGCGTGGGTCATCACGCCACGCCGGCGGCTGATCACTCGAAGGAGTCAGACATGTCCGATGACCTGCGCGCGCGATCCGGCGCCACCCGCCGGCCGGTGATGGCCGCGCGGCTGGAAGGTCTCGGCACCACGATCTTCGCCGAGATGTCCGCGCTCGCGTCCGCCACCGGCTCGATCAATCTCGGCCAGGGCTTTCCCGACACCGACGGACCGTCGGCCGTCGCGCGGGCCGCGGCCGACGCGATCCTCCAGGGCCGCGGCAACCAGTACCCGCCCGGCCCCGGCATCCCGCAGCTGCGCCGGGCCGTGGCCGAACACCAGGCCGGCTGGTACGGGCTCGAATTCGACCCCGACACCGAGGTGCTGGTCACCGCCGGAGCCACCGAGGCCATCGCCGCCGCGCTGCTCGCGCTGGTCGATCCGGGCGACGAGGTGATCGCGTTCGAGCCCTACTACGACTCGTACGCGGCCTGCATCGCCATGGCCGGCGGCGTGCGCGTCCCGGCCACCCTGCGCCCGCCGGCGCTGGGTCCGGCCACCGGGGAAGAGTCGCGCTGGCACCCGGACCTCGACGCGCTCGCCGCCTCCATCACCGGCCGCACCCGGGTACTGCTGATCAACTCGCCGCACAACCCGACCGGCATGGTGCTGACCGAGGACGAAGCGCGCGGGCTCGCGCGGCTCGCCGTGGCGCACGACCTGATCGTGATCACCGACGAGGTCTACGAGCACCTGGTCTTCGAGGGCGCGCACCGGCCGATCGCCACGCTGCCCGGCATGCGCGAGCGGACCGTGAGCATCTCCTCGTCCGGCAAGACCTTCTCGTTCACCGGCTGGAAGATCGGCTGGGTCACCGCCACCCCCGAACTGGTCACCGCAGTGCGAACGGCGAAGCAGTTCCTCACCTACGTCAGCGGCGGGCCGTTCCAGTACGCCATCGCGGAGGCGCTCAAGCTGCCGCGCGACTTCTACGACGAAATGCGCGACGGACTGCGCACGCGGCGCGATCTGCTGGCGTCCGGTCTGGCCGACCTCGGCTTCGGCGTCTCGGCGACTGAAGGCACGTACTTCATCACCACGGACATCCGCCCGCTCGGCGAGCACGACGGCCTCGCCTTCTGCCGTGCCCTACCCGAGCGCTGCGGCGTCGTCGCGATCCCGAACGCGGTGTTCTACGACGACAAGCGGGCCGGCGCGCCGTTCGTCCGCTTCACCTTCTGCAAGAAGCCCGAAGTGCTGAGTGAGGCGCTGGACCGGCTGTCCGTGCTGGCGAAGCAGTAAAACGGACGCGACGTGAGCGTCCGTCAGGGGATGCGGACGTCGTGGTACTGCTCGGCGATCTGGCGGTCGGCGTCGGTGAGGTCGATCTCGCGCACCGGGCGTACGAGCGTCCAGTGGCCGTCGACCGGGCACCGTTGATACCGCACCATCCCCAGCCGCACCGCCTTGAGTGAGGCCCCGGGGATCCAGATCGTGGTGAACAGGTGTCCGTCGCGGCACCGTACGACCGTGTGCGTGCCCAGCTTGTAGCCCCGGCGGCGGGCCGCGACCGTGCCGGCCGCCATCGCGCCGACGGCGATCGCCAGCGGGACGGCGGCTTTCTTCTTGCGGCCACCGAACCGCTTGGCACCGGGTTGCTCCGCTACCGCCACCGCTCTGCGTTTAGACACCCAACCAATATGTCCCTGAACGCGTGCACCGGCCAGCGTTGAGCGCCACGCGGGAACCAGCGGCACCCAACTGTCAGCCGTCAGACGCGCGGCACAGGCTGCGTGTTCGCCGTGGCCTCCACGGTCAGGCCGTCCTCGACGTCGGAGACGTCGACGCGCACGGTCGAGCCGTCGCGTACGCCACCGGACAGGATCGCCCTCGCGAGCTGGTCGCCGATCGCCGACTGGACCAGCCTGCGCAGCGGACGCGCGCCATAAGCCGGGTCGTAGCCGGTCAAGACCAGCCAGTCGCGTGCCGCCATGGTGACGTTCAGCGTGAGCCTGCGGTCGGTCAGACGACGCTGTAGGCGGTCGACCTGCTGTTCGACGATCTGGCCCAGTTCCTCGGTGCCCAGTGCGTCGAAGAGCACGATGTCGTCCAGGCGGTTGAGGAACTCCGGCTTGAACGTCACCCGCACCAGGTTCATCACCAGGTCGCGCCGCTCCTGCTCGGGCAGCGACTGGTCGACCAGGAACTGCGAGCCCAGGTTCGAGGTCAGGATCAGGATCGTGTTGCGGAAGTCGACCGTGCGGCCCTGGCCGTCGGTCAGCCGTCCGTCGTCGAGGACCTGCAGCAGGATGTCGAAGACCTCGGGGTGCGCCTTCTCCACCTCGTCCAGCAGCACGACCGTGTAAGGACGGCGGCGTACGGCCTCGGTCAGCTGACCGCCCTCCTCGTAGCCGACGTAGCCGGGCGGGGCGCCGACCAGGCGGGCTACCGAGTGCTTCTCGCCGTACTCGGACATGTCGATGCGGACCATCGCGTGCTCGTCGTCGAACAGGAAGTCGGCCAGCGACTTCGCCAGCTCCGTCTTGCCCACGCCGGTCGGGCCGAGGAACAGGAACGAACCGGTCGGCCGGTCCGGGTCCGAGATGCCGGCCCGCGCCCGGCGCACCGCGTCGGACACGGCGCGCACCGCGCCGAACTGGCCGATCAGCCGCCGGCCGAGCTCGTCCTCCATCCGCAGCAGCTTCTCCCGCTCGCCCTCCATCAGCCGGCCCGCCGGAATGCCGGTCCACGCCGCGACCACCTCGGCCACGTCGTCCGGGCCGACCTCCTCCTTGACCATCGCGTCCTGCGGGGCCGCCGCCTGCGAGGCCTCGGCCAGCTCCCGCTCGGCGGCCGGGATCTCGGCGTACATCAGCCGCGAGGCCGCCTCGAAGTCGCCGTCGCGCTGCGCGCGGTCGGTCTGGCCGCGCAGGTCGTCCAGCCGCTTCTTCAGCTCGCCGACCCGGTTCAGGCCCGACTTCTCCCGCTCCCAGCGCACGTTGAGCGCGTTCAGCTGCTCCTGACGGTCCGCCAGCTCACGCCGGATCCGCTCCAGCCGCTGCTTCGAGCCGGCGTCCGACTCCTTGGCGAGCGCCAGCTCCTCCATACGCAGCCGGTCCACGGCGCGCTGCAGCGCGTCGATCTCCACCGGGCGCGAGTCGATCTCCATCCGAAGCCGCGAGGCGGCCTCGTCGATCAGGTCGATCGCCTTGTCCGGCAGGAAGCGCGCGGTGATGTAGCGGTCCGACAGGGTGGCCGCCGCGACCAGCGCCGCGTCCGCGATCTGCACCTGGTGGTGCGCCTCGTACCGGCCCTTGAGGCCGCGCAGGATCGCGACCGTGTCCTCGACCGACGGCTCGCCGACCAGCACCTGCTGGAAGCGCCGCTCCAGCGCCGGGTCCTTCTCGATGTGCTCGCGGTACTCGTCCAGCGTGGTCGCCCCGACCATGCGCAGCTCGCCGCGGGCCAGCATCGGCTTGAGCATGTTGCCCGCGTCCATCGCCGAGTCGCCGGTGGCGCCCGCGCCGACCACGGTGTGCAGCTCGTCGATGAAGGTGATCACCTGGCCGCCGGACTCGCGGATCTCGGAGAGCACGGCCTTGAGGCGCTCCTCGAACTCGCCGCGGTACTTCGCGCCGGCCACCATCGCGCCCAGGTCCAGCGACACCAGCCGCTTGCCGCGCAGCGACTCGGGCACGTCGCCGGCCACGATCCGCTGCGCCAGGCCCTCGACCACGGCGGTCTTGCCCACGCCGGGCTCGCCGATCAGCACCGGATTGTTCTTGGTGCGCCGGGAGAGCACCTGCACGACCCGGCGGATCTCGGTGTCGCGGCCGATCACCGGGTCAAGGCCGCCCTCGCGGGCCTGCGCGGTCAGGTCGACGCTGTACTTCTCCAGCGCCTGGAAGGTCGCCTCGGGATCCGGCGACGTCACGCGCGCGCTGCCGCGCACCTTGGTGAACGCCTCGCGCAGTGCCTGAGGCGTCGCGCCCGCGTTACGCAGCAGGGTCGCGACGCGGTCGTTGCCCGACGCGAGGCCGGTGAGGACGTGCTCGGTCGAGACGTAGTCGTCGTCGAGCTTGCGTGCCTCGTCCGCGGCCGCGTTCAGCGCGGTGATCGTCACGCGTGCCAATTCCGGCGCGCCGACCGTGCTGCCGGAGGCCTTGGGCAGCGAGTCGATCAGCTGCCGCGTCTGCACGGCCAGGTTCTCCCGGTCCGCGCCGACCGCGTCCAACAGCGGGCGCGCCGTGCCGTCGGTCTGCGCGAGCAGGGCCGACAGCACGTGCGCCGGCTCGACGTGCGGGTTGCCCGCCGAGGAGGCCGACCGGATCGCGATCGACAGCGCCTCCTGCGAACGGGTCGTCAGCTTGTACGGCTCCATCACGTGTCCCTCGCCTCGGTTTGCATCAGAGTGTGCGGGACCCCTGAGACAGCCGGCGCCGATGGAGCCCTCTTGGTGCTGTGTCGCAGAGGTCGGTCAGTGCTGCTGCGGCTTCCAGACCACCAGGGCCGTGGAGGTGCCGAACGCCGGGATCGCGGGCAGCAGGTCCGGGCGGTAGAGCGGGTTCGCCGACCGGGCCGGACCGTGGCCGTAGGCGGCGGGGTCCGGCTGCGCCGGCACGGCCAGCGGGATGGTGGTCGCCCGCGCCGCCGCGAGGCCGTCCTCCAGCTCGGCCACCCGCGCGCTCAGCGCCTCGACCTGGTCCTGCAGCTCGCGGATCCGCTTGATCCCGGCCAGGTTCACGCCCTCGTCCTGGGACAGCCGCTGCACCTCGCGCAGCAACTCGATGTCCCGGGGCGAGTAGCGCCGGCCGCGCCCAGGCGCGCGGTCCGGGCTGACCAGGCCGAGCCGGTCGTACTGCCGCAGGGTCTGCGGATGCAGCCCGGACAGCTGCGCGGCCGCGGAGATCACGTACATCGCCGCCTGGTCGGCGGACGCGCGCCGCCGTCCCCGGCCGTCTTCGTCGGCACCCATCAGGACTCTCCCTTCGCGGCGGCGAGCAGGTCGGCCCGCACGTCGTGGTCGGCGGTGGCCTCGCGGTACTTCTCCAGCGCCGCGTTGGCCGCCTCGCTCAGCTGGGTCGGCACCGCCACCTCGAAGGTGACCAGCAGGTCGCCCCGGCTGCCGTCCTTGCGCGGGGCGCCCTTGCCGCGCACCCGCAACGTCCGTCCGTTCGCGCTGCCCGGCGGCAGCTTGACCGTCACCGGCGTGCCGCCGAGCACCGGCACCCTGATCTCGGCGCCGAGTACCGCCTCCGGATAGGTCACCGGCACGGTCACGGTCAGGTTGTCCGCGTCCCGGCCGAAAATCTGGTGCGGCTTCACGTGCACGATCACGTACAGGTCTCCCGCCGGTCCGTTGCGCTCGCCCGGAGCGCCCTTGCCCTTGAGCCGGATCCGCATGCCGTCGCGCACGCCCGAGGGGATGCGCGCCTGCAACGTGCGCGTGCTGGCCGCACGCCCGGAGCCGTGGCAGGTCGGGCACGGGTCGTCCACCACCAGGCCGCGGCCCTTGCACTCGCGGCAGGGCTCGGAGAAGGCGAAGCCGCCCTGGTTGGCGCTGACCTGGCCGGTGCCGGCGCAGTTCGGGCACACCCGCGGGGTGGTCCCGGCCTTCGCGCCGGTGCCCGAGCAGGTCTTGCACGGCTGCTCGCTGGTCATCCGCAGCGGGATCGTCACACCGTCGATCGACTGCATGAAGGTGATCGTCGCCTCGGTCTCGATGTCCGTGCCGCGCCGGCCGGGCTGCTGGGTCTGCCCGGGGCGCCCGCCGCGGTTGAAGATCCCGCCGAGGATGTCGCCGAGCCCGCCCGAGCTGTTGGTGTTGCCCAGCAGGTCGCCCAGGTCGAACGGGAAGTTGCCGCCCGCCCCGCCCGGCCGGAACCCGCCGCCGAACAGCGAGCGCGCCTCGTCGTACTCCTTGCGCCGCTTGTCGTCGGACAGGACGTCGTAGGCCTCTGAGATCTCCTTGAACTTCTCCTCGGCGGCGGGATCCCCCTTGTTGGCGTCCGGGTGGTACTGCCGGGCCAGCTTCCGATATGCCTTCTTGATATCGGCCGCGGGAGCGTCCTTAGGGACGCCGAGCACCTTGTAGTAGTCCTTCTCCACGTAGTCCTTGGTGCTCATCTCGGGTCTGCCTCTGCTCCTAGCGGTGCTCGAAGAACACTGTGCCGTGCGGCCGTGCCGCCGGACGGTCGCGCCGCCGGACTACGCCGTACGGCCGCGCGACCAAGCCCGTTACTCGTCGGAATCCGCGTGCTGCGCCACCGAGACGCGCGCGACCCGCAGGATCCTGTCACCGAGGCGGTACCCCGGCTGGAGGATCTCCACGCAGGTGTCCTCCTCGACGTCGTTGGAGACCACGTGCATCAGGGCCTCGTGCACGTTCGGGTCGAACCGCTCGCCGGCCGTGCCGAACTGCTCCAGGCCCAGCTTCGCCAGCTGGTTCTCCAGCGACTCGGCCACCTGGCGGAACCCGCCCTCCAGCTCGCCGTGGTCGCGGGCCCGGCCGATGTCGTCGAGCACCGGAAGCAGGGTGGTGAGCACCTTGCCCAGCGACATCTCGGCCATCGCGGTGCGGTCCCGCTCGACCCGCCGGCGGTAGTTCACGTATTCGGCCTGCAGCCGCTGCAGGTCCGCGGTGCGCTCGCTCAGGTCGGACTGCGCGGTCTGCAGCTCGGTCTGGGCGCTCTGCAGCTCGTTGGTGCGCTCGGCCAGCTTCGCCAGCAGCTCGGCCACGGCGAGGTTGGCGCCCGGGTCGCCGTGCTCCCCGGAGCCGATCGCCTCGTTGACCCGGTCGGCGAACTGCTCGCCGTCGGCCTCCGGCCCCGCCTCGAAGTCCTCGTCGGCGCCGTACTGCCGGGCCTCGTCGTCAGAGCCCGCCCGGTAGAGGTCGTCGCTCACTTCTTCTTCTCTTCTCCTGGAGTCGGTCGATCGGGCCGGGTCCGCGCCGGGCCGGCAGGTTCAGGGACGGGTCCCGTCGGCTGCCGGGTCCGGTACGGCCCGCCGGGTTCAGCCGTTCTTGCCCTCGTCGACGATCTCGGCGTCCACCACGTCGTCGGACTCGGGCGCCTCGTCCTGCGGGCCGGCGGACGTCGAGCCCTGCGAGGCCTGCGCCTGCTCGTACAGCGCGGTGCCCAGCTTCTGGCTGGTGGTGGCGAGCTTCTCCGCCGAGGTCTTGATCGCCTCGATGTCCGTGCCCTCCAGCGCGCTCTTCGCCTCGGCGATCGCGGCCTCGACCTCGGTCTTGACGTCGGCCGGGACCTTGTCCGAGTTGTCGCGCAGGAACTTCTCGGTCTGGTACACCAGGCCCTCGGCCTGGTTGCGGGCCTCGGCCTCCTCGCGGCGGCGGTGGTCCTCGGCCGCGTACTCCTCGGCCTCGCGCATCATCCGGTCGATGTCGTCCTTGGGCAGCGCGGAGCCGCCGGTGATGACCATCGACTGCACCTTCTGGGTGCCCAGGTCCTTCGCCGAGACGTTCACGATGCCGTTGGCGTCGATGTCGAAGGTGACCTCGATCTGCGGCAGGCCGCGCGGGGCCGGCGGCAGGCCGGTCAGCTCGAACATGCCAAGCCGCTTGTTGTAGGCCGCGATCTCCCGCTCGCCCTGGTAGACCTGGATCTGCACCGACGGCTGGTTGTCCTCGGCCGTGGTGAAGATCTCCGAGCGCTTGGTCGGGATCGTGGTGTTGCGCTCGATCAGCTTGGTCATGATGCCGCCCTTGGTCTCGATACCCAGGGACAGCGGGGTGACGTCGAGCAGCAGGACGTCCTTGACCTCGCCCTTCAGCACGCCGGCCTGCAGCGAGGCGCCGATCGCGACGACCTCGTCCGGGTTGACGCCCTTGTTCGGCTCCTTGCCGCCGGTCAGCTCGCGCACCAGGTCGGCCACGGCCGGCATCCGGGTCGAGCCGCCGACCAGCACCACGTGGTCGATGTCGCGCACCGAGATGCCGGCGTCCTTGATCACGTTGTGGAACGGGGCCTTGCAGCGCTCAAGCAGGTCCGCGGTCAGCTGCTGGAACTGGGCGCGGGTCAGGCGCTCGTCCAGGTGCAGCGGGCCCTCGGCGGAGGCGGTGATGTAGGGCAGGTTGATCGTGGTCTCCGAGGAGGAGGACAGCTCGATCTTCGCCTTCTCGCCGGCCTCGCGCAGCCGCTGCGTGGCCATCTTGTCCTTGGACAGGTCCACGCCGTGCGCGTTCTTGAACTGGTTGACCAGGTAGTTCATCACGGCCTGGTCCCAGTCGTCGCCGCCCAGGTGGTTGTCGCCGTTGGTGGCCTTCACCTCGATGGTGGAGAAGCCGTCCTCGTCCTTTCCGACCTCCAGGAGGGACACGTCGAACGTGCCGCCGCCGAGGTCGAAGACCAGGATCATCTGGTAGCCCTCGCCCTTGTCCAGCCCGTAGGCCAGCGCGGCGGAGGTCGGCTCGTTGATGATGCGCAGCACGTTGAAGCCGGCGATCTCGCCGGCCTCCTTGGTGGCCTGGCGCTCGGCGTCGGAGAAGTACGCCGGGACGGTGATGACCGCGTCGGTGACCTTCTCGCCGAGGTACGACTCGGCGTCGCGCTTGAGCTTCTGCAGGATGAACGCGCTGATCTGCTGGGCCGTGAAGGACTTGTCGTCGATCTGGATCTTCCAGTCGGTGCCCCTGTGGCGCTTGACCGAGCGGATGGTGCGATCGACGTTGGTGACCGCCTGACGCTTGGCGACCTCGCCCACCAGTACCTCGGCGTTGCGGGCGAACGCGACCACCGACGGGGTGGTCCGGGCGCCCTCGGCGTTGGTGATGACGGTGGGCTCGCCGCCTTCGAGGACGGAGACGACCGAGTTGGTCGTCCCTAGGTCGATGCCGACCGGACGTGCCATCGTGGCTTCCTTAAGTTAGCTCGTCACTGCTTCTGCCTGTCGCCGGGCTCGGGGCCGGCCCGGCGGTAGCCCGCGGCCCGGTGGTTGAGTCCAGTGCGCTCAACGATAAGGGTTGAGGCTGTTGGACTCAACTTCGCGGTGGCCGCGAACTATTCCGTTCTTGAAGGCGCAGGTCACGAGCGGTACGCCCGGACGGTAGGCGAGGTGCAGATACGACGGCGCGTCCAGTACGGCGAAGTCGGCGCGTGCGCCGACGCTCAGGTGGCCGACGTCCTCGCGTCCGAGCGCCCGTGCGCCACCGAGGGTCGCGGCGAGCAACGCCTCGGCCGGGGACAGGCGCATCTCGCGCACCGCCAGCGCGATACAGAGCGGCATCGACGAGGTGTAGCAGGAGCCTGGATTGCAGTCGGTCGCGATGGCCACGCTCGCCCCCGCGTCGATCAGGCGTCGCGCGTCCGGGTAAGGCGAGCGGGTGGAGAACTCGACGCCGGGCAGCAGCGTCGCGACGGTCGACGAGCCGGCGAGCGCTTCGACGTCCTGGTCGCTGAGATACGTGCAGTGGTCCGCGGACGCCGCGCCGTACTCGACGGCGAGCTGTACGCCCGGACCGTGCCCCAACTGGTTCGCGTGCAGCCTTACCGCAAGGCCCTTGCCCTTGGCGGCATCGAGGATCAGACGCGTCTCGGCCTCGTCGAAGGCGCCGCGCTCGCAGAACACATCGACGTAGTCGGCATAGGGTGCGCACGCGTCGAGCATCGGTCCACGCACGAGGTCCACGTAGTCCGCGCGCCGGTCCGCGTACTCGGCCGGCACGACGTGCGCACCGAGGAACGTGGTCGCGTCGCACTCTTCGCGCGCGATGCGGATCGCCCGCGCCTCGTCCTCGACGGTCAGTCCGTACCCTGTCTTGCACTCGACGGTCGTCGTGCCTTGACGTGCCATCTCGTCCACGAGCCTGCGGACGTTGCCGCGTAACGCGTCGTCGTCCGCGGCGCGCGTGGCGGCGACCGTCGTGCGGATGCCGCCCGCGCTGTACGGCGCGCCGGTCATCCGCGCCTCGAACTCCGCCGCGCGGTCGCCCGCGAACACCAGGTGCGTATGGCTGTCCACGAACCCTGGCACGACTGCGCGTCCGCCCAGATCAATGCGCTGATCGGCGGCCGGGGCCCGGTCCTTCGGGCCGATCCAGGCGATGCGGCCGTCCTCGACCACCATCGCGGCGGCGCGCAGGATATACAGGGCGCCGGGTTCCGCGGCGGCGTTTTCCACAGGCTGTGGACGACCTGTGGCCAATTCGTCGATTCCCGTGACGAGGGTTGAATCAGGCACGGGCGTTTCTCCGGTACAGAGCACTGATAGCGGCGCCCAACCGCCGCGCGGGCTCGTCCACGAGCCTGTGGACACCGTCGCTCACCACGACCTGTCCGCCGACGACGACCTGCCGCACGTCCGCCGCCGTCGCCGCGTAGACCACTGATTCGGCGGCCACGTCGAGCGTGGTCCCGGTCAGCCGGATCGAGTCCAGGGCGATGGTGACGAAGTCGGCCAGCGCCCCGGCGTGCAGCCGTCCCGCGTCGGCCCAGCCGAGCGACTGCTGGCCGGCCAGCGTCGCCGCGTCGATCAGGTCGGCGCTGCGCCAGTGCCCGCGCCGCTCGGTGCGCAGCCGCTCGTCCAGTTCCAGCGCGCGCGCCTCCTCGAACAGGTCGATGACGGCCTGGCTGTCCGAGCCGAGCGCGATCGGCGAGCCCGACTCGAACAGGGTGCGCGCGGCGCCTATCCCGTCGGCCAGATCCCGTTCCGTGGTCGGACACATGCAGACGCAGGTCTCCGAGTCGCCGAGCAGGTCGATGTCGGCCTGCGACAGGTGGGTCGCATGTACTGCGGTGGTCTTCGGGCCGAGCGCGCCGCTCGCGTCGAGCAACTGGGCCGGGGTCAGCCGATAGCGCGCGAGGCACGCATCGTTCTCCGCGCGCTGCTCGGACAGGTGCACGTGTAAGGGCGCGTCGAACTTGGAGGCGACGGCCGCGACAGTACCCAGTTGTTCCTTGGGCACAGCGCGCACGGAGTGAATCGCGGTGCCGATGATGACGTCTGACTCGCTGGCGCCTGGCTGCGTGCTGCCAAAGGACGTATACGCGCCGCGCAGCTCCTCAACGCGTTCGGCCCACGCGTTCGCGTCGCCGTCAGAGAATCGCTGCTGTGTCTTGCTGAGCTTGAGCTTCTTGCGCGTGTTGTCGATGCCTGCGGCCACATAACACGTGTCGAGCAGCGTGATGCGGATACCCGCCGTGCGCGCCGCACGCACCAACGCGTGCCCCATCGCGTTCGGGTCTGCGTAACGCGCGCCGCCTTCGTCGTGGTGTACGTAGTGGAACTCGCCGACTGACGTGATCCCGGCCAGCGCCATCTCCGCGAACACGCCGACGGCCAGTTCGTAGTACGAGTCCGGATTCAGTCCGGCGACCGCCTCGTACATCTGCTCGCGCCAGGTCCAGAACGTGCCCTCGCCGAGCTGCGTACGGCCGCGCAGTGCGCGGTGGAAGGCGTGCGAGTGCGCGTTCGCGAGTCCCGGAATCGTCAGGCCCGGCAAGCGGACCGAGCCGGCGGGCGCGGGCACGCCCGAGGCCACGGACGTGATCCGGTCGCCGTCCGTCTCGATCAGCACGTCCGCCTCGACCGCGCCCTCGACGTACGCGGCCTCGGCGTGCCACTGCCGCACGACGCCGGCCTCGGTGCGCCGCGTTACTTCTTCCCGCTGCGTCATCCCCGCTCGTCCCCCTGATCGCTGTGGGCCGCGTGGCCCGGTCCGGCCAGGTCCGCCACCACCCGCGCCAGCGCCGCCACGCCGGCCAGGCAGTCCGCGGTCTCGGCGTGTTCCGCCGGGGTGTGCGAGAGCCCGCTCGGATTGCGCACGAACAGCATCGCGGTCGGCAGCCGCGCGGCCAAGATGCCCGCGTCGTGCCCGGCCCCCGTCGGCAGTGCGGGCACCTCGCCCGGTGCGTCGCCCAGCGTCTTCGAGATCCGGTCGCGCAGAGCGTGGTCGAACTCGACGACGCCGGTGCGCGACTCGTTCACCATGTCGACGGTAGTCCGGTCGCGGTCGCAGCGCTCGTATGCCGCGGCGGCGATTTGCCCGATGACCGCGTCGAGCGTCGCTTCGTCGGGTGCGCGACCGTCCAGCCACGCCTGTACCCGCGACGGGATCGCATTAGTACCGTTCGGTTCCACGCGCATCCGGCCAAAGGTGGCCAGCGCTCCGCCGAGCCGTGCCTTCTTGCGCGCGGACAGCACGGTGTGCGCGTAGGCCAGCATCGGATCGCGGCGATCGTCGAGCGCTGTCGTACCCGCGTGGTTGGCCTCGCCGGTGAAGTCGAAGCGCCAGCGGCCGTGCGGCCAGATCGCGGTGGCCACGCCGACCGGCGCGCCGTGGTCGATCAACCACTTGCCCTGCTCGATGTGCAGCTCGACGAACTGGCCGATGCTCGCGAGCCGCGCGTCGTCGGGTCCGAGCTCGTCCGGGTTCCGGCCCGCGGCTTCCATCGCGTCGGCGAGCCGCACGCCGTCCGCGTCGCGCAGCTCACGCGCGCGCGCCGCGTCGAGCTGGCCGGTCATAAGGCGCGAGCCGGCACACGCGACGCCGAACCGTGCGCCCTCCTCGTCGGCGAAGTTCGCGATGACGACCGGACGGCTCGGCGTCCAGCCGCGCGAACGCAGCAGGTCGACGACCGACAGGCTGCTGATCACGCCGAGCGGCCCGTCGTACGCGCCGCCGTCCGGCACCGAGTCCAGGTGCGAGCCGATCGCCAGCGCCGCGGCGGCCGGGGACTCGCCGGTCCGGTCCGGCGCCCAGGTCGC
This sequence comes from Actinocrinis sp., assembly GCA_050725375.1. Classification (GTDB taxonomy): domain Bacteria; phylum Actinomycetota; class Actinomycetes; order Streptomycetales; family Catenulisporaceae; genus Actinocrinis. The sequence goes on from JBOHCW010000259.1 coordinate 18,269, forward strand.
CCACTGGTTCCCGTTGCGGTCGGTCTCGACGCTCAGCCCTCGATCGGCGGCCTGTGCCGCGAACCAGTCCCGGCACGCGAGGTCCGCCGCGTTCCAGGCGAACCGCCTATAGCCACCGCTCGACGCGTCACGCCCGATGTCGGCCAGTGATGCGGACAGCTGCGCGTAACCGGTCGTGTCCGCGACTTCATCCGGAGACCGGTTCACTGAGCAAAGTCCTGCTGGGCAGAGTCTTGTCGGGTGGCGTCCTGCTCCGCCGATTCACGCATCGGCACGCGCACGGAGCGCTCCTCGGCCACCTCCGCCGCGCGGTCGTACCCGGCGTCCACGTGCCGGATCACGCCCATGCCGGGGTCGTTCGTCAGCACCCGCTCCAGCTTCTCGGCGGCCAGCGCCGTGCCGTCCGCGACCGAGACCTGCCCGGCGTGGATCGAGCGGCCCATGCCGACTCCGCCGCCGTGGTGGATCGACACCCACGACGCGCCGGACGCCACGTTGACCATCGCGTTGAGCAGAGTCCAGTCCGCGATCGCGTCCGAGCCGTCCAGCATCGCCTCGGTCTCCCGGTACGGCGAGGCGACGGAACCGCAGTCCAGGTT
>JBOHCW010000260.1:0-2905 GCA_050725375.1 Actinocrinis sp.
GAACAGACCTGGACCACATCGTCCCGTTCAACCACCAACACCCCTCTCGCGGCGGACCCACCACGGCCGAGAACCTCCAACCGCTGTGCCGACACCACCACCGGCTCAAACACCAAGGCGGCTGGACTGTCCACCACAGCGAGACAGGCCCAACCACCTGGAACGCACCAAGCGGACGACACTACGCCTCGGCCACCAGGGCCTGAGTCGTGCTGAGGTGGGGGCGGCGTTGGGGGGTCAGCCGATTTCTACTGGGGCGGACAGGCGCAGGTCGCGTGAGGAACGGCCGACCTGGACCGTGTACCGGCCGCTCGGGTGCTCCCACGCGTGCGCCGACTCGTCCCAGCGCGCGAAGGCGCGGCGGGGGACCCTCAGGCGTACGTGGGCTTCCTCGCCGGGTTCGGCCTTGGCGATGCCGACGGCGGCCAGGGCACGCAGGGGGCGATCGGCGGCCGGGTCGGGCTCGGACAGGTACAACTGCACGACCTCGCGTCCGGCGCGGCGACCGGTGTTGCGCACGGTCACTGTCACCTCGACGTCCGCTCCTACGCGGATCGGGCCGACCGGGACGTCAAGGCTCTCATACGCCCAGGTCGTGTAGCCGAGGCCGTGGCCGAACGGGAACAGCGGCTCGGTGCCCGCGCGGTCGTACGCGCGGTAGCCGATCAGCAGGCCCTCGCTGTAGTCGAGCACGCCGTCCTTGGGGCTCGCCGGGCCGATCGGGCAGCTCGCCTCGGAGCGTGGCACGGTCACCGGCAACCGGCCGGCCGGCTCGGCGCGGCCGAGCAGCACGTCGGCCAGCGCGTGACCGAACTCCTGGCCGGGGAACCAGACTTGGAGCACCGCGGCCACCTGGTCGGCCCACGGCATCAGCACCGGCGCGCCGCTGTTGACCACCACGATCGTGCGAGCGTTCACGGCCGCGACCGCGGCGACCAGCTCGTCCTGGCGGCCGGGCAGCGCCAGCGTGGCACGGTCGTAGCCCTCGCTCTCCACGCCCGCCGCCGCGCCGACCACGACCACCGCGACGTCGCCGGCCTGCGCCGCCGAGACGGCCTCCTTGATCAGCGTGTCCTCTTCGGGCATCGGCACGATGCCGAGCTGGAAGCGGGTGAACGTGTTGTCGTGGCCGCTCGGGTCGCAGAGCGCGAACACCTCGACCGAGTCGCCCTCGTCCAGGTCCACCTCGGCGGCGATCTCGAACGGCCGGGACAGCGCGTCGACCGGGTCCCCGGCCGGCGGCGCGGTGTCGGCGGCCAGCAGCGGTTCGGCCGATTCGAGGAACGATCCGGACAGCTTGAGCTCCAGGCGGCCGAGCCCGGCGACGGCGAACCGGTGCGGTCCCGAGGTCTCGGCGCGGTAGGTCGCGTGGAATGTCAGGGAACTGATGCCAGGCGCGGTCACCTCCTCGGGCAGCGGGTCCCACCAGGTCACCTCGGCGGTCTCGCGCACGTCGGTGTAGCGCAGGTCGCCGTCTTCGCCGCGGATTTCGAGGCGGGCGCCGCTCGCGCCGGACTGCGGGTCGGTCAACAGTTCGGCCTTCGGCGTCGGCGTGTTCAGCCAGGTGCGCACGCCCTGACACACCGTCAGTTCCGCTTGGGTGTTGAGGGCCGCGCGCAGTCCGTCGGCCGGGGAGACCATGGCCGCGATGCCGACCTGCGCGCTGCCCAGACCCTGGTACTGCGGGAACACCGCGTTCGGGCCGAGCAGCGCTACCGAGCCGACGTTCGCCGCGAGCGGCAGCGCGGCGGAGTTGTTGCGCAGCAGCACGAACGAACCGGCCGCCGCCTCACGCAAAACGTCCCGATCAGCGTGCGGACCGGGCTGTGGCTTGTATTCGGGCACGTCGTCACGCGGCGACCGTCCGGCGAGCGCGCCGACCATCCGGGCCACCCGGAACAGCCGCAGCACCTTCTCGTCGACTTCGGCCTCTGACACCGCGCCGCGCAGCACGGCCTCGGCCAGTTCGCCGCCCCACGGCCCGCCCGGACCGGGCATCACCAGGTCCAGTCCCGCCAGCGCGGTCGGCTCGGTGGAGCGCGCGGCGAACCAGTCCGAGACCACGGCGCCGGTGAAGCCCCACTCGCCCTTGAGCACGTCGCGCAACAGGTGTGCGTGCTCTGTCATGGTCGCGCCGTTGACCTTGTTGTAGCCGGCCATCACCATCGCGCACTCGCCCTCGGTGACGCAGGACTCGAACGGCACGAGGTACAGCTCACGCAGCGCCGTCTCGCCGATCCGCGAATCCGCCGTCCAGCGCTCGGTCTCCGCGTCATTGCCGACGAAGTGCTTCGCGGTCGCCGCGACGCCGGCCGACTGCAGACCCCTGACCCACGCGGCGGCGGTGCGCGCGGCCAGCACCGGGTCCTCGCCGAAGCACTCGAAGGCGCGGCCGCCGTACGGCGTGCGCACGATGTTCACGGTCGGGCCGAGCACGATGTCGATGCCCTTGGCCCGCGCCTCGCGGCCCAACTGCGCGGCGACCCGCTCGACCAGCTCCGGGTCCCAGGCGGCGGCCAGCGCGATCGGCGCCGGCAGGCTGGAGGAGCGGTCGGCCGGGTCGAGGAACGCCCCGCGCACCCCGGCCGGCCCGTCCGACATCACCAGCCGGCGCAGGCCGACCCGCGGCTCGCCGGGCAGGGTGAAGTTGTCCGCCCCCGTCAGCAGCGCGATCTTCTGCTCCAGGGTGAGCGCGGCCAGCAGCTCGCCGGCCGAGCTGTTCGGATCGTTCCGCACGGACTGCGGGCTGATCGGATCGGTGCGCCCGGGCTCCACCGCGACTCCTCGAAAGATGACAGGACTGGGCTTGCGCCAGGCCGTGACTGTGGTTCAGAACATGACGAATCAGAGCATTTAGAGCGCGTTCGGATACAAGAGAGCCCCGGTTGCGCGCAGAGTGCGGCTG
>JBOHCW010000261.1:0-3207 GCA_050725375.1 Actinocrinis sp.
GCCTCGCCCAGCCGCGCTTCCTGACGGTTGATCAAGTCGCCGAGTGCCACGTCCGGCTCCACGGCGAGGTACCGTGCGGGGTGACCGGTGCGCGATACGAGGCCGCCCTGCGTAAGGCGTCCTAGCGCGCGTGCGGCGGCGGCCGGTGACAGGTCGCACTCGGCGGCTATCTCGGCCGAGGTCGCGTGCGGTCGAGCCACCAGGGCGACGTACACGCGGCCGTCCGGGTCGGGCAGACCCAGCGGGTCGAGGCCAGGGTCCCGCTCCTTCGCATCCATCGCAGCCCCCTTCAACACGTGGCGGAATCCCGTCAGGTGGCGTCGATTGGTCAACTCCGTCATCTTGCGCCAACCCGTCGGTCATTGACACGTTACTCGGCACATGATCCCGCTCCTGCCCCACGCTCCACTGCCGCTGCGTCGGCGGGTACGGCGAACGCCCGACGAAAGGTTCCCGGGACTTTGTCTGGTCGAGACTCTTTGCGACGCTCCCCGCGACATTCCTCGCGACATTCCCCGCGACGGCGCCGGTGGACGGCTGCTGTCGCCGCCGGTTCGCTGATCGCGGCGGGCGCGTTGGGCGCGCCGGCCGCTTCCGCGTCCACATCCACCAACACCGCTCAGTCGGGTTCCGCCGCGAAGACGCCCGGCGCGAAGCCCGCGCTCGGCAGCGCGTGGAACGCCGACACCGCGAAGGGCAAACAGAAGCAGGGCGTCGTCCCCGGCGCGGTGCTGCTGACTCTGGACTCGAACACGACGCTGACCGGCGCACCGGTCGCCGGACTCAAATCGCTCGCCGCGCGTGCACCGCGCACGTCGAGTGCCCAGCTCAACGCGCGCCTCGACGCGTTGAAGGCGAGCTCCATACGTCCGCTGATACCGGGCACGGGCGCACAGTCCGACGCCGCGGCGGCGGGCCTGGCGAACACGTTCCTGGTGCGGGTCGGACAGCAGGACTCGGCCGCCGCCGCCGACTCGCTGACCGGCGTGCCGGGCGTGGCGTCCGCGGAGCCGGACCGGTATGTCAACACGATGAACACGACGCCGCAGGTGATTCCCAGCACCGCCAAGCCGGCGCCTCAGGCGAAGGCGAACGCGGGCACGAAGGCCGCGACACCGTCCGCGACCACGACGCCGGGTGCGCCGGGCGCGTCGAGTCTTCCGACCAACTACGGCCTCGCCGACTCCGCCCAGTCGTACCTCAACGCCGGGGGAATCGACGCGGTCGGCGCGTATTCGCTGCTGCGGAACGGCTACGGCCAGCTGCCCGGTACCGGCGAGATCATCACCAACGTCTCGATCGGCGACCTGACCGACCAGTCGATGGCTGACGCGGGCGACGGCTACGTCCAGTCGACCGGCCCGACCACGGTCGTGCAGAACGGCCAGCGCTACCTCGACCTGCCGTCGATGCCGCTGATCCCGACGTACGTCGCGGCCCCCGGCTCCGGCCTGGACGCGACCGGCTCGACCGAGGGCCAGGACCCGAGCATGGGCGAGATCATGCTCGACTTCGGCGTGATGTCGCCGCTGCCGCACGACCGGCAGCGCGCGGGCGAGGTCGGCAGCACGTACACCGACCTGCTCGGCATCGCGCCCGGCGCGAGCTACCGGCTCGTGGTGCCGCAGCAGCCGACCTTCGACCAGATCGCGGTCGCGCTGCTGGACGCCGCGACGCAGACGCCGCGGCCGAACGTGATCAGCGCCAGCCTCGGCTTCGGCACCGACCAGCAGGGCTTCCCCGGCCGGTACCTGGAGGACGACCCGCTGCTGCAGTCGGTCGTGAGCACCATCGTGCACAAGTACGGCGAGGTCGTCTCGATCTCGGCGAACGACGGCACGCGGCTGTACACGCCGACCTCGGTCGGCGCCGACGGCGGCAGCACCGCGACCGAGGTGACGACCAACCGGTCCAAGGCCACCAACATCAACGACGATCAGTTCTCGACGACGCCGACCCAGGTCGTCGACAGCGGCGCGATCACAGCCGGCGGCACCACCCTGGACGACACGCTCGCCCGGCCGGTGGACGCGATGGGGAGCGGCTCGTCCACCGCGCAGTCCGGCGGTTCGGCCGCGGTGGTCGAGACCCGGATCAGCGGCGGCGGCAACTTCTCCTCCGGCTTCGGCAGCCGGGTGGACCTGTCCGCGCCCAGCGACGGCATCCTCAGCTTCGAGCACACCCCCGGCCGGGCCGCCGACGCGGTCACCCCGGTGCTCAGCGGCGGCACCTCGGCCTCGGCACCGGAGATCGCGGCGGCCGCCGCGGTCCTGCTGCAGGCGGCCAAGCTCGGCCACCGGACGCTGACGCCCGGCCAGGTGCGCGACATCCTGGAGCGCACCGGACGCCCGGTGTCCACTCCCGCGCAGATCGACCGGCAGCTCAACGTCGGCCCGCAGATCGACGTGTCGGCCGCGGTCGCCTCGGTGCTGCCGGCCGGCGGGCGCGACGGCAAGGGCGGCATCGGCGACGGCGCGGTCGACATCGCGCGGCTCTCGCTGGCGCACCGTGACATCCTCGGCGAGCTGGGCGGGGAGTTCCTGGAGGACTCCGACCCGGCACGCATCGACCTCGGCGACGTGTCCTCGGGCGGCGACGGCGAGGGCCTGGTCGGCCCGGTGACCTTCGGCGCGGACGTGACCGGCGTGCCGGCCGACGCGCACGCCGACTACGTGCTCGAAGTCGGCTCCACCGCGTTCCACTCCGCGACGCCTTCGGTGCGCATCACTCCCGAGCAGCTGCTCACGGCCGCGGGCCAGCCGCTGGTCGCGACCGCCGACCGGCAGGTGCACGTCACCTTCCAGGTCCTGCTCGGCGGCCGCGTCCGGGCCTCGGTCTCGCGCGACATCGCGGTCGGACCGAGCGACGGCACCTACGCCGAGTCCCAGGCCCCGGTGCTCGACCCGGTGGTCGACGCCGACAAGTCGGTGACCGTGCACTACGACCTGACCGGCGTCGAGCCGTCCAACCTGACCGACCCGTACCTGGTCATCTCCACGGTCGGGCACTGGAACCCGGTGCTGGCGCCGATCTTCAACGCCCTGCACGAGTTCCCGCTAACCGGCACCTCGGGCACGGTCACGCTGCCGGCCGGCACCTTCGGCGAGGGCGGGGGCATCTACGGCGTCGGCATCGCCACCAGGACCAGCGCCGGCGACCTGACCTACGCGCAGTTCGGCGAGTTCGCGCCGGTGCGGGTGCAGGGCG
>JBOHCW010000262.1:0-10999 GCA_050725375.1 Actinocrinis sp.
GCTGTTCGCGGATATACGCGCCGAGCTGCGCCACGTGCTTGGGTCCCAGGAGGTTCGCCACATCCCAAGTGTGCGCCACGGTGCTTGCTATTGCAAGCGGGCGCTAGCGGGAGTTAAGCGTTACGGACAACGCCCAGCTCAGGCTGGTGTGCGCGGACTGGGACACCCGCTTCGCAGGTTGAGTGGAGCGCAATCTGACGGCCCGTCATGCTTGGGGCATGAGCTCTTTCCCGATACCGGAGGGGATCGACCCCGACGCCTGGATACGTCGGTGGACGCCTGGGGCCGAAGCCGGCGACGAGGTGGCCATGTGCGGTCTATGCACGGCACATGTGATGAAGCAGGACTGGGAGGCTGCCGAACCCTGGGCGCGACGCCTCCTGGACGGACGCCTGAGCTTGTTCGGCATGCGAGCCCTGGCAGAGATCCAGGAGCAGCGCGGGGAGCAGGCCGAGGCCCAAGAGTGGAATCGGCGCGCGGACGAGGCGTACAGCCGCATGCCCGCGGGGTTCCCCATGGAGCGGCTGGTCGGTCCTATGACCGAGCGCTTCGGCGACGTACCGGATCTGGAGGTGGTGCGTGCCGCCGCGGAGGCCGGCGACGTGACGGCGATGACCGCGCTGGGCATGATGCTGCAGACCGACCCGCTGGGGAGCGACCCGTCGCAGGCCGTGCGGTGGCTGACCCCGGGTGCCGAGGCCGGTGACCCGCTCGCCATTGTCGTACTCTGCGCCGCCCTGGGGGAACTGGGAGACGATGACGGCGCTGCTCACTGGCTGGACGTGGCGACCGAGAGGGGATTACTGAGGGACTTCCTCGGCGACTTTGGTACCGCGCCAACCGGCGATGAGGACGAGACCCGCCACTGGCCGGACGAGACACCGCAGGCCAGGGCCGAGGAAGACGAGACCGGAGCGGACCACTGATCCTGCTCAACGGTCAACACCAGTGACAACTAACGCGTCCCGGCACAGGGGTACACCGGTAAGGCGCTGTAGGCAGCACGCTTGGACGCTTTAGGGGCGGCCTGCTCGCTTACGCGGTGAGGCGCTTTTCGAACCAGTGGTGGGCATAGGGCTCGTCGTTGAAGGCGGCGATCTCGTCATAACCGTGCGACCGGTAAAGGGCGATCGCGGCGGTCAGGGCCTTGTTCGTGTCCAGCCGCAGCGCGTTACGGCCCGCGTCTCGGGCCCTGGCTTCGAGTTCGGTCAGGAACCTCCGGGCCAGGCCCAGACCTCTGGTGTTCGGGGCGACCCACATGCGCTTGATCTCGGCCGCGGTTTCGGAGCCGCCGGGCAGCTTGAGGCCGGCGCAGCCCACGGGCTCGCCGCGCAGTCGTGCGACGAGGAAGCGGCCGCGGGGCGGGCGCAGGTCGCCGGCGTCCGGCAGGAGGCTGCGGGCAGGGTCGAAGCCGTTGTCGAAGCGGTCCTGGAGTTCGGCGAAGTACGCGCGCAGGCAGGCTTGGGCGTCGGGATGGTCCGGGTCGACCTCGTCGAGGGTAACGGTCGCGGCGGTCAGCAGCCGGTCGACCTCTGACATCGCGGCGACGAGGCCGGCGCGCTGACGCCCGTTGAGCGGTTCGAGAAGGTCTCTCGCCAGGTCGTCGCTTCGGTCGTCGAGCGTGTTCCGCTCCGCGGTGCCCTTCTCGGTGAGGCGGACGGTGCGCACGCGTCGGTCGTGGTTGCTCTGCTCGACGGTCACCAGACCGTCCGCTTCCAGCGAACGCAACAGCCTGCTGACGTAGCCGGAGTCGAGGGCGAGGCGCTTTCGCAGCCGTCTGACATCGCGTCCGTCCGCGCCGATCTCCCACAGGACGCGGGCCTCGCCGATGGGGCGCTCCCGGCCCAGGTAGTGGTCGTGCAGGACACCCACGCGCTCGGTGACGGTGCGGTTGAAGCTGCGGACTTGTGCGATCGCGGCCTCATCGTCTCGGTCGTTCGCTTCGGGCATTCTCTGACTCTAGTCAGAGAATACTGTGCGCGGAAGGCGTTTCGGGACTGTTTCAAGGGCAGCGGTTCGAGGCCCTCCGAACTGCCGTGTCGCTTATGGTGACTGGAGCATCTTGTACTAGCCGAGGAGCCGTCGTGACTGTGACAGGGCAGATGCCGGCGCCGCGGTTGGTGCGGTACGGACAGCCGGCCGGGCGATGGGTGCTGCTGGCGACGGTGCTCGGGTCGGCCCTGACGTTCATCGACGCGACCGTGGTGAACATCGCGCTACCGCACATCGGGCACGACTTCCACGCCGGGACCGCCGCCCTTCAGTGGACGGTCAACGGATACACGCTGAGCCTCGCGTCGCTGATCCTGCTCGGCGGTTCGCTGGGCGACCGCTTCGGGCGGCGGCGGATGTTCGTCAGCGGCGTGGCCTGGTTCGCGCTCGCCTCGCTGATGTGCGGGCTGGCGCCTAACGTGCAGGTGCTGATCGCGGCCCGGGTGATCCAGGGCATCGGCGGCGCGCTGCTCACCCCGGGGTCGCTGGCCATCCTCGAAGCCTCGTTCCACCCGGACGACCGCAGCCGCGCGATCGGCGCGTGGTCGGGGCTCGGCGGCATCTCGGGCGCGCTGGGGCCGTTCGTCGGCGGCTGGCTGGTGCAGGTCTCGACGTGGCGGCTGGTGTTCCTGATCAACGTGCCGTTCGCGGTGCTGGTCATCGCCGTGGCGCTGCGCCGGATTCCGGAGACGCGCAACCCGAACGCGGCTCGGGCGCTCGACCTGCCCGGTGTCGTCACGGCCGCGGCGGGGCTGGCCGGGCTTACCTACGGATTCACCGCGTGGCCGACGTACGGGCCGGCGTCGCCGAGCGTCATCGCCGCGCTGGCCGTGGGAGTCGCCGCGCTCGTCGGGTTCGTCGTCGCGGAGCGGCGCTCGCCGCATCCGATGCTGCCGCTCGACGTGTTCGGTTCGCGCACGTTCACGGCCGCGAACCTGGTGACGTTCGTGGTGTACGCGGGGCTCGGCGCCGTGTTCTTCCTCGTCGTGCTCAACCTCCAGGTCGTCGGGCGATTCACCGCGCTCGCCGCGGGCACGTCGCTGCTGCCGATGACGGTCCTGATGCTGCTGTTGTCGGCACGTGCAGGCGCACTGGCACAGCGCATCGGACCGCGTATACCGATGACGTTGGGGCCGCTGGTGTGCGCCGGCGGCCTGCTGCTGTTCTCACGCGTCGGCGTACACGCGTCGTACGTACGTGACGTGCTGCCAGCCGTGGTCGTCCTTGGACTCGGTACAGCGCTTAACGTGGCACCGCTGACCGCGACCGCGCTCGGCGCGCTCGACGAGAGCCGCGCGGGAATCGCCAGCGGCGTCAACAACGCCGTCGCGCGCGCGGCCGGACTGCTCGCGGTCGCGGTGTTGCCTCTGGCCGGCGGGCTCGGAAAAGGCGCGCTGACCGACCCCATTGCGCTCGCGCCGGTCTACCGCATGGCGATGTACATCTGCGCGGGCCTGATGGTCGTCGGCTCGGTGATCGCGGCGGCCGCGATCCCGTCGAAGCTGCCCGGCCCCAAGATCAAACAGGACATGTGCTGCGCGATCGAGGGGCCGCCGCTGCGTGCGGAGAGTGTCGGCCAGCAGGCTTAACGGTGTTCGAACGGCGGGGTCACCAGCCGGCCGCGCGTACCGCGCCGACGATCGCGCCGCCGCCGGTGAGCGGCAGGCTGCCGAGCCGGTCGAGCTCGTCCGAGCGAACGCCGAGCCGGCGCAGCGCCTCGGCGAGGATGACCGGCTTGGCGCGCTTCGAGCCGTCGGAGATCTTGATGGCCAGCGCGCGGCCGTCGGGCAGCGCGGCGGCGTGTACGGCCTCCGCGCCGGTCTTCGCGATCAGGCCGCTGACGGCTCGCATCACGTGCGTGTCCAGCTGGTGCGTGCCGGCGACGTACTCAGGGTGCGCACGCATCGCGTCGGCGACCTTACGCGGGTGCGTGCCTGGTTCAGCGATGGCGCACGCGCGGAAGGCGCGTGCGAGGCCAACGAGCGAGATACCGAGCAGGGGCGCGCCACAGCCGTCCACGGCCGCATAGGCGATCGGCTCGCCGGCTAGTCGCTCAATCGCCTCACGGACGATGACCTGCACAGGATGCGCCGGGTCGAGGTAGCTCTCGAGGTCCCAGCCGTTACCGGCCGCGACGGCGAGCATCGCGGCGTGCTTACCCGAGCAGTCCGAGTAGATCGGGTGCGCCGGTGCGTGCGCGAACAGCAGGGTGTGGCGCGCGTCGTCGTCGATCGGCAGGCTCGGCGGGGTGCGCAGCGCACTGTCGTCGAGCCCTGCGTCGGCGAGGATCTTCCGGACGCCGTCGACGTGGAAGCGCTCGCCGGCGTGGCTCGCCGCGGCCAGGGCGAGGTCGGGACCGGTCAGGCCGAACCCGGCGTCGAGCAGGCCGACCGCCTGCATCGGCTTGTTCGAGGAGCGCGGCAGGATCGGCGCGTGCACGTCGCCGACGGCCGACTGGACCGAGCCGTCCGCGGCGAGCAGGACGAGCCTGCCGCGGTGCCGGCCCTCCACGAAGCCGGAGCGGACGATCTCGGCGAGCACGGCGTCGCCGCCGTCGGCGCCGCCATCGTGCGCAGCGTTGTCTGGGGTGCCCGAGGGGCTGGTGGTGCTGTCCATCGCGATGCAGGATCTCCGCTCTCGGTGTGGCGGAGGCGGACCGGTCGCGGGACGGGCGCGGGATCGCCGCGCCGCTACCGCTCGGCGATCAGAAGATCGTCGATCGCCGCCTCACCCTCACGGTACCGGCGGGCCAGGTCCGCGGCACACTCGTCCGCCGCGCGCTGCACTTCACGACGCAGCTCGGACACTTCGCGCTCGTGGGACGACAGTTTCGCGGCGGCCTCGCGCAGCGTCCGGTCCGGACAGGTCGTCAGATCGGGGACGGCGAGGTCGTGCAGCGCGGCCTCCATGGCGACCCGGTACTCGCCCGCGGCCTGCTCGCCGTGGTGCAGCCGCAGGTGCCGAGCCGAGGCGACGCGGCTGGACGGCGGATCGGCCAGGATCTCGCTCAGCCGGGCCATCAGCGGGCTCTGGTCGCCGCCGGCCCGGCGGGCGGACTCGGCGGTGATTATGTCGAGCCGGCCGTGCAGCAGCCGGCGCAGATAGGACAGGTCGCGCTCCTCAAGGCCGGCCTCGGCCCGCCGCTGCCTCAGCTCGGCGAGCGGCAGCGAGGGCAGGTCGGCGGTGAACGACCTGTCGAGGATGCGGTCGACCCGGCGGCTGCCGGAGACGGCGTCGGGACCGCCCGCGCCCGAAGCCGAGCTCGTCGCGCCGGCGGCGATCGGTTCGGTCATGGAAACCCCAGGAGCTCGGGGGAAGCGTCCGCCCCCGATTCGGCGGACCGGCCCTTCGACCGGACTTGTCTGAATCGTCGCACGATGCATCTGCATATGGCCGCCCGCGCAGGAACTGTCACCCGGTCGGATGAGCGATATCGAGCTTTGAGGTACCTCAGAGGCCGCCTTAGCCCGATTGGCTAATGACCTGCCCGGAGGCACTCATGAGCCGCCTGAAGACAATCAGCGACGGTGCAGCCGCTCGCGGGCGTTGCCTCCGGCGTCCGGCGCGACCACGACCTCCTGGGCCGCCGCGACGCCGCCGGCCAGCAGTTGCGCGTCCACGGGGACGGTGCGCTTGATCAGGGCGAGCGCGATGGGGCCGAGTTCGTAGTGCCGCGCGCTGGAAGTCACGGTGCCGACCTGGCGGCCGTCCTGCTCGACCGGGTCGCCGGGCGCGGGCAGGTGCTCCGGCGAGCCGTCGAGGTGAAGGAACACCAGGCGGCGCGGCGGGTGGCCGAGATTCTCCACGCGCGCGACCGTCTCCTGGCCGCGGTAGCAGCCCTTGTCCAGGTGGACGGCGCTGGCGATCCAGTCCAGCTCGTGCGGGATCGATCGCTCGTCGGTCTCGTGTCCGGCGCGGGGAAGGTGCGACGCGACGCGCAGCGCCTCGTAGGCCCAGACTCCCGCCGGGTGCTGGTGCGTGCGCCCGTACTCCGCGAGCGCCGCGCGCGGCAGCAGCAGCTCACGGCCGGGCGCGCTCTCCTCGAACCGGACCGGCCCGCGCACGATCGCGCCTTCGGGGTCGGCCTCGGCCGAGCCTTCTCCGGCCTGGTAGAGCAGGGCGTACTGGTCGGTCACGTCCTGCGGATCGACGTCGAGCAGGAAGCGCATCTTGGTCAGGAACGCCACGAGCGAGGGAGCCGCGCCGGGCTCGACGTGTGCCCAGGTCGCCTCGCCGTCGTCGACCAGGTAGAGCGCGTGTTCGATGCGGCCCTGCGGGTCCAGCAGCAGCGCCTCTGTGGGCACGTGCGGCGACAGATCGCTCAGGTGCTGGGTCAGCAGCGAGTGCAGCCAGCTCAGCCGCTCCTTGCCGCCGATGCGGACCACGCCGCGGTGCGACAGGTCCACGTAGCCGACCCCCGCGACCAGCGCGCGCTGCTCGGCGTGCGGATTGCCGTAGTGCGCGGCGACGCCCCCGTCCGGGGCCTCCCCGGCTACCGCGCCGGGAAGGTCGAGCAGGGGACTGCGGTGGCTCGTGGTCTGAAGATCCGACATGTCCAGGCCAACCTCGCTTCCAGTGCCGCTATTCCTGTTATTCCCGGTGCTGCGCTGTGATGCGTGCAACTGCGTGTGATACGTACAACTAGGTCTGGACGACGCCCTGCACGGCCCGCAGACCCTACTTACGCTCGACGGAGTCCGTCCGTTCGGCGCCGCCGTCCGTGTGTAACTCGGCCTCACGCGCCAGGCAGTCGGCGCAGCAGCCGAAGATCGCGAAGTGCGCGACGTCGATCTCGAAGCCCTGGTCCGCGCGCAGCCGTTCGACCAGCGGGTCGGCCACGGCGGAGGGCGCCTCGGTGATCTTGCCGCAGGAGCGGCAGACCAGGTGCAGGTGCTGCTGCTCGGCGGCGGCATGGTAGATCGGCGCGCCGTGGCCGAGGTGGGTGTGGGTGACCAGGCCCAGCTGTTCGAGCAGTTCGAGGGTGCGGTACACGGTGGACAGGTTCACCGAGCTGGCCGTGCGCTGCACCTCGGCGCAGATCGCGTCCGGGGTGGCGTGTTCGAGACCGGCGACCGCGCCCAGCACGAGTTGGCGGGCCGGGGTGAGCCGATAACCCTTCGCCCGCAGCTGTGTCGTCAGATCGCTCTGCTCGCGTGTGCTGCCCACGGTTCCGAGTTTACGACCGCTCGCCGTTCTGTATCGACGCTGCGTATCGCGCGGACGGTCCTATTACCCGCTGAATTACCCGCTGACACGCTTGAGTTGCGCGGCCAGGTGGTTCTGTATTTCCTTGCCGACGGCGGCCATGTCGAACGTCCAGTACAGGTCGCCCTGCACCAGGCCGTAGAGCCGATGGCCGGCGGAGTACTCCTTGGCCGTGGCGGTGCGCGCGACCGCGTCCGTGGTCAGCTCGATCTTCGCGCCGTCCAGCACGCCGTGCCAGATCTCGACGATGCCGGTCGGGTGCGCCATGACGACCTCGACCGTCTTGTCCGGCTGCGGGCGCCAGTAGCCGTGCTCGCGGGCCAGCGGGCGCACCTTCTCGCCGTTCTCGTCGATCAGCCAGGACTTGGATTCGTAGTCCAGGAAGGTCTTGCCCGGCACATGGGAGAAGACGATCTCCTGGCCGAACCGGAAGTCCTCGATGGTCGGGTACTGGCCGAGGCCGACGCCGGCCCACTCGCCGATCAGGAACGAGAGCGGGTACAGGGACGGGTCGAGGTCGGTGGGGATCTCGAACGGCATGGCTGTGTCGTTCCTCGCCGCTAGCGGGTCTGGCCCTTGAACAGCTTGACCACGACGAACCCGGCGAACCAGGTGACGAGCAGGAAGACCACCACGAGCAGGGCGGTGAAGAAGGCCTCCACGGTCGGTTCGCTCCCGGATGCGTTACGGCGGCCGCACTTCACGGCACCACGGACGCCTTCAGTGTATGTGGTTCACATACCGTCCACCGGCGCGGCCGGCTGTGAGTCTCGCTACGCTCGTGATCGTCCGCGTGTTGAGGCGCACGGCCTGCAGCACGAGCTTTCGCCGGAATGAGGGCGCTGACGTGAAGAAGCTGGTCGTCAAGGTCACGGCGGGCGCGGACGAGCCGGAGCGCTGCTCGCAGGCGTTCACGGTGGCGGCCGTCGCGGTGGCCTCGGGCGCGCAGGTTTCACTGTGGCTGACCGGGGAGTCGGCCTGGTTCGCGCTGCCCGGCCACGCGGCGGCGTTCGAACTGCCGCACTCCGCGCCGCTTGAGGACCTGCTCGCGGCGGTACTGGAGGCCGGCACGGTGACGCTGTGCACACAGTGCGCGGCGCGTCGGTCCATCGCCGAGAAAGACCTGCGCCCCGGCATAAGGATCGCCGGGGCGCAGGTCTTCGTTCAGGAGGCCCTGGGCGACGACGTGCAGGCACTGGTCTACTGACCGGTGCGCTTGGGCGCAGCTGTCGCTTCGAGCATCACCGCATGCATCACCGCATGCATGACCGCCCTGATCAGACCGCGATCAGGACCTCGGCCACCTCACCCTGAGTGGCGACGACGGCGCGGTCGGCCGAGCCGCCGGGCACCAGCGCGCGCAGGGTCCACGAACCGGGGGCCGCGAAGAAGCGGAAGGCGCCGGTCGCCGAGGTGGGCACCTCGGCGGTGAACTCGCCGTCCGCGTTGAGCAGGCGCACGTAGCCGGTCACCGGCGTTCCGTCGCGCTGGATGCTGCCCTCGATGATGGTTTCCTTGGACACGTCGATCCCCTCTCGGGACAGCCCGCCTGTAGTCGCTCCGCACATGGTCTTGGTCTCCTAACCCGCTATGCGGCGATCAGGCGCCGAGCTCGATCGGCACGCCGACCAGCGAGCCGTACTCGGTCCACGAGCCGTCGTAGTTCTTCACGTTCTGCTGGCCGAGCAGCTCGTGCAGCACGAACCAGGTGTGCGCCGAACGCTCGCCGATGCGGCAGTAGGCGATGGTGTCCTTGGACAGGTCCACGCCCTCGGCCTGGAAGAGGTCGGTCAGCTCGTCGTCGGACTTGAAGGTGCCGTCGTCGTTGGCCGCCTTGGACCACGGGATGTTCTTCGCGCTCGGGATGTGGCCGGGGCGCTGCGACTGCTCCTGCGGCAGGTGCGCCGGGGCCAGCAGCTTGCCGGAGAACTCGTCGGGGGAGCGCACGTCCACCAGGTTCTTCACGCCGATCGAGGCGACGGCCTCGTCGCGGAAGGCGCGGATCGAGGCGTCCTGCTCCTGCGCGGTGTACGAGGTGGCGGCGCGGGTCGGCACCTCCTCGACCAGGTCGCGCGAGTCCAGCTCCCACTTCTTGCGGCCGCCGTCGAGCAGCCTGACGTCCTGGTGGCCGTACAGCTTGAAGTACCAGTACGCGTAGGACGCGAACCAGTTGTTGTTGCCGCCGTAGAGGACGACGGTGTCGTCGTTGGCGATGCCGCGCCCAGAGAGCAGGGCCTCGAAGCCGACCTTGTCCACGAAGTCGCGGCGGACCGGGTCCTGCAGGTCCTGCTTCCAGTCGATCTTGATCGCGCTGCGGATGTGCCCCTTGTCGTACGCGCTGGTGTCCTCGTCCACCTCGACGATTACGGTGCCAGGAGCGCCAATGTGGGCCTCGACCCAGTCGGCGTCAACCAGGACGTCGGAACGGCTCATAACGTCAGATTCCTCCTTGTGCGGCCCGCCCCCTAATGGGCCGGCCGGATTCGTTGAATGAGTAGATACATCTGGCAGCCGAGGCAGTAGTCGAAGGCCGCGTTCAGGAACGCGGCTGCCAGAGCGAACGCGGCGAAGATGACCCCCAGGATCGGCAGGCCGACCGCGAAGCCGATCGCGGCGATCCCGGCGAACACCATGCCCACGCCCTGGGAAAACCGGGGTGGCGCCTCGGGCTCGGTCGCCGATGGTGGCCCGAGCCTCGGCCGGACCAGGTGACGGAAAATAAGGCCGTATGGGGCGTAGCGCAGGCCGGCCAGCGCACCCACGGCGAAAACCAGCGTCTGGGCGAAGAGCAGCCATCCGGCGACCAAGTGCGAGACGCCGGATGTGATCAGGACGACCGCGAGGACGACTGTTGTGATCATCGCGCCAAAACGCGGGCCGCGCGAATCAATCATGGGGGTGCTCCAGGTGCGCAGGTGAGCTTTGAGCTTGGCTAGCGTTCTCCGCCTGCTCGCGGGTTAACCACTGACTTCAGGCCGCGAAAGGCACGCCAGCACCGGGCGCGCAGTGCTCATTAACTACAGATGGCGGTCGCGACCCGGCAGAAGTCAACAGCCCGCCGCTTGGTAAGCAGCAGGTTTGCGACACTCGCCAGCACAGCGGTCCTGCCCCGGCGGATTCCGGGTATCCCCCCCTGAGGGGGCAGCCATGCGATTCTGGAGAGCACATACCCGATGTTAACCAGCGAAGCCACCCCTGTCACCACCTGGCCGGTCAACACGGAGCGCATTGTCGCCTGGCTCGGTTGGAACTTCAAGATGCCAGCCCATCCTGGGCAAGGGTCTTGCCGAGCGCTTCCATGAGGTCTGCCTTGCGCACGGGCCCGGACGCACGGCTCGTGATGCCGCCTGAGGCGTCAAGTACCAGCACGGTCGGCGTGGCCAGGACGTGCAACCGCCTGGTGAGGTCCATCCGCTGCGCCGCGTCGATCTCGACGAACGCGATGCCGTCTCGTTCCCGCGCGACCTCGGCGAGCAGATCCCTGGCCGGTCCGCAGTAGGCGCAGACCTCGGTCGAAAACTGGACGAGGGTCGCCTGCGCACCCAGGGGGCCACCCAGGTCAGCGGCGCTCAGCGCGCTGCCGGGCAGCGCGCTGGAATCAAGGTCGAGGGCAGCCGCAGTCGGTGCGCGAAACCTGCCCTGGCGGTGACGCACGGCAAGCCCCGCCACGGTCGCCAGCGCGAGCACGACCACGACCGCTATCAGCCCACCGACCATGACCAATGCAGCAGCGGTAACGCTGGCGGCTATTCCCGCTCAGGCCAGTTTCTCCAGATCAGGCCGAAACTTGGATCGCCCGCCC
>JBOHCW010000263.1:0-4756 GCA_050725375.1 Actinocrinis sp.
TCGGCGCGGCGGAACTCGCGCTCGCGGTATTGCTTGCTCGATGAGCAATATTGCTCGCCTGATGAACTGTCAGCCGGTTTACGCAGGAAGGCGCGCTCTACGTGACGACCTTGCCTGACGACCCTGCCTGAACCTGCGCGGCGGCGCCTTACAGCGTCGCGCCGAGCGCCTTGACCGGCATCGACAGCTTGTCCAGCAGCGCCAGGTCCTCGGACGCCGGACGTCCCAGCGTCGTCAGGTAGTTGCCGACGATCACCGCGTTGATCCCGCCGAGTAGGCCCTGCTCGGTGCCCAGGTCGCCCAGGGTGATCTCCCGGCCGCCCGCGTAGCGCAGGATCGTGCGCGGCAGGGCCAGCCGGAACGCCGCGATCGTACGCAGCGCCTCGCGCCCTTCCAGCGGCTCGCGGTCGCCGAACGGCGTGCCGGGCCGCGGGTTGAGGAAGTTCAGCGGCACCTCGTCCGGGGTCAGCTCGGCCAGCTGCGCGGCGAACTCGGCCCGCTGCGCGCGGGTCTCGCCCATGCCGACAATGCCGCCGCAGCACACTTCCATGCCCGCGTCGCGCACCATTCGCAGCGTGTCCCAGCGCTCCTCCCACGTGTGCGTGGTGACCACGTTGGTGAAGTACGAGCGCGCCGTCTCCAGGTTGTGGTTATAGCGGTGCACGCCCATGGCGGCCAACTCGTCGACCTGATCCTGGGTCAGCATCCCGAGCGACGCGGCCACGTTGATGTCCACGGCCGCCTTGATCCGCGCGACGCCTTCGCGCATCTGGGCCATCAGCTTCTCGTCCGGGCCGCGCACCGCGGCCACGATGCAGAACTCGCTCGCCCCGGCCGCCGCGGTCTCCTTCGCCGCCTCGACCAGCGACGGGATGTCGAGCCAGGCCGCGCGTACCGGCGAGGGGAAGCGGCCGGACTGCGAGCAGAAGTGGCAGTCCTCCGGGCAGCCTCCGGTCTTGACCGAGACGATGCCCTCGACCTCGACCTCGGGACCGCACCAGCGCTCCCGCACCTCGTGCGCGAGGGCCAGCAGCTCCTCAAGCCGCTCGTCCGCCAGCTCCAGCACGGCGAGCACCTGCGCCTCGTCCAGCCCGCGCCCCTGCTCCAGGACCTGCGTCCGCGCGACGGCCAGAATGTCCTGCTCGGCGGCCTCCGATGCGGCGCCGGCTTCAACGGTGACGGTCATGCGCGGGCCTTCCCCTTCGTCGATGTACTCCCGGCAGTCTGCCTTATCGACGCACGCGCCGGTGGAGCCGGGCTGTAGCCCCGACCACGGCCCACGTCAGACGGTGATCTCAGCAGCCGGCAGCCAATGCACCGCGTCAGCGCCCGTAATGGGCCCTGAAGACGGCCGCGTCGAACGTGCCGCCGAACTGCGGCGACAGCGCGGTGCGCGCGGCTAACAGGAACTCCGGCGCGTCCAGCTCGCCCGCCCGCGCCGGAACCGCCCCGGCCAGCGGACGGGCCGAAAGCGTCTCCAGGTCGCGGATGTTGCACCGCATCGCCAGATCCGGCTCGTCCGGCTCCATCGGCCAGGAGCCGAGCACCACCCCGGCCAACTCGACGCCGCGCATCGCCATCGACTCCAGCGTCAGCGCGGTGTGGTTGAGCGTGCCGAGTGCGGGGTCGGCCACGATCAGCACCGGGGCGCCCAGATCGCGGGCCAGATCGGCCAGCGTCGCGCCCTCCTCGTCGAAGCGCACGAGCAGGCCGCCGGCGCCCTCCACGAGCACCAGGCGGCGCGAGTCGGCCAGCTTGCGGATGTCGGCCGCCGCGTCGGCCAGCGAGAGCGGCGGCAGGCCGCTCAGGCGGGCCGCGGCCGCGGGGGAGAGCGGATCGGGGTAGCGCGCGTACTCGTGGGTGTCGGTGATACCCGCGAGCCGCGCGATCTCGGTCAGGTCGCCGGACTCGAAGTTCGCCACGCCGGTCTGCGCCGGTTTGACCACGGCGACCGACGCGCCGCGCGCCGCCGCCAGCGCGGCCAGGGCCGCCGTCGTCGTCGTCTTGCCCACACCGGTACCCGTGCCGGTCACCACCAGGATGCTCACAGCGGTGAGTTTACCGATCGGCCGTCTTGCCGACACCGTGTCAACTCGCCGCCGACGCGCGGCTTGGCCACGGCTTAACCGCGCGTTAGCCGTGATCCGGCCACGGAACCTCGGGTGACTTGTAGTAATTCATGCCCAACGCGTCCCAACGGGGCGCCTGCGCCGCCAGCCGAAGCTTGAACGCGTTCCAGTTGTGCGTCGCGTCCGAGGACCAGCCCAGCTCGGCGACGGCCGGCAGGCGCGGGAACGCCATGTAGTCGATGTCGGAGTCGGTCACGACCGTCTCAGTCCACAGATCGGCCTCGACGCCGAGCACCGCCGAGGGGTCCACGCCGGGCAGGTAGCTGACCGGGTCCCAGTTGTACGCGGCCTGTACGCCGACGTACCCGGCCCAGTGCAGGCCGAGCGCGGTCGTGTTGTCGTACTTCTGGTCCAGGTAGGCGTGACTGGCCGGCATCAGCACCAGCTTCGTGCCGGCGCTCGCGGCGCGCTTGACCGCCGCGGTCGGTGACCCGGTGCTCCAGTACGCCGCCACCGCCGGCGTGCCGATCGAGGCGGAGGTGGTCTCCTGCCAGCCCCACGGCGTCTTGCCGTCCGCGCGTACGTCGGCCGCCGCGTGGTCGACGATCTTCGTGTAGTCGGCGGCCGAGGTGGCCTGCGCCTCGTCGCCGCCGATCGCCACGTACGGACCGGCGGTGAGCGCGGCGAGCTGCTTGACCACGTCGTCGAGGAAGCGGTACGTCGCCGGCTTGCCCGCGCACAGTGAGCTGAAGCCGACGGCGATCGTGGTCGTCGGCGTACGCGGCTTACCGTCGCAGCTGAGATTGGGGTACGACGCCAAGGCCGCGGTGACGTGTCCGGGTACGTCGACTTCGGGGATGATCGTGACGTAACGCGCCTTCGCGTACGCGACCAGCTTGCGGTACTCCGCCTGCGTGTAGAACCCGCCCGCGCCGCCACCGACCTCGGTGCTCGCCCCGACCGCCGTCAGCCTCGGCCAGCCGTCGATCGCGATCCGCCAGCCCTGATCGTCCGTCAGATGCAGGTGCAGGTAGTCGATCTTGTACAGAGCTATCTGGCCGATGTACCGCTCGACGTCCGCGACGCTGAAGAAGTGCCGCGCGACATCCAGTCCCGCGCCGCGATACCCGAACTGCGGGAAGTCCACGATGTGCCCGGACGGCACGACCCACGCGGCATGCTGAACCTTCTTACTCTCCAGCGCCGGCGGCAACAGTTGACGCAGCGTCTGGACGCCGTGGAACAGCCCGGCCGGCTGGTTCGCCCGGATCGTGACCTGCCGGTCGGACACGTCGAGCCGGTAGCCCTCGGCGCCGAGCCGGTCGTCGTCCGCGGTCTTCGTCGTGCCGCCGCCGACCAGGACGAGGCGGATTCCGCCGCCCGATTCCCCGCCGGTGCCCACCTTGAGCGGATAGCCGGTGGCCGGCCGCAGCAGCGCGGCCAGCGAGTCCGCCACGCCTCGCGCGGCGGCGTTGTCCGGCGGCGCGAAGACGCCGGTCGACGCCGTGACGGTGAACCGGCCGCCGATCGCCACCGCGCTCGCCGGCGCGGGCAGGATGTCCGCGTAGTCGGCTTTCTGTTCAACGGTCGGCGGACCGTCGCCGGGCGCCGTGCCCAGGCCCACCGTGACGCCGACACCGAGCCCGATCAGCGCCATCACGCCGACCGCGACGGTGAGAAGGCGGCGCCGAGGCCGGGCGGCCGCCGGTTTGTGCGAGGCCGGGGCCCGAGCGCCGCGGGTCATTGCTCTGACAATCTGGTCACCTGACGGTCTGTCGGTGCATGGTGGCGACCGTCTGACAAAAGAGGGGCCAGGCGGCGTCGTCCCGTTACCAGGCCACCGCCGAGCTGCTACTACGCGGCCGGGCGGGTCAGCCGGGCCAGGAACTTGTACCGGTCGCCGCGGTAGACCGAGCGCACCCACTCGACCGGCTCGCTGTTGTCGTCCTTCGAGTGCCGGGACAGCAGCAGCATCGGCAGGCCGGTGTCCGTGCCGAGCAACGCCGCCTCACGCGGGGTGGCCAGGGCCGTCTCGATGGTCTCCTCGGCCTCGGCCAGGTGCACCCCGTACTCGGCGCCCAGCGCCGTGTACAGCGAGGTGTACTTGGTCAGATGCTTGCGCAGGCCCGGGAAGCGCTTGGCGGACAGGTGCGTGGTCTCGATGGCCATCGGCTCGCCGTTGGCCATCCGCAGCCGCTCGATCCGCAGCACCCGCGAGCCGGGCTTGATCACCAGCCGGTCGGCCAGGTCGTCGTCCGCGGACACGTAGCCGATCTCCAGCAGCCGCGAGGTCGGCTCAAGGCCCTGCGCCCGCATGTCCTCGGTATAAGAGGTCAGCTGCAGCGCCTGCGCGACCTTCGGCTTGGCCACGAAGGTGCCCTTGCCCTGGATCCGCTCCAGCCGGCCCTCCACCACCAGTTCGGCCAGCGCCTGGCGCACGGTGGTGCGAGAGGTGTCGAAGTCCAGCGCGAGGGTGCGCTCCGGCGGTACCGGGGTGCCCGGCGGCATCGTCTGGGTCATCTCCAGCAGGTGCCGCTTGAGCCGGTAGTACTTCGGCACGCGAGCGGCCGGCTCGGCGGCCGTCGGCCCCTCCTCCTGGTCAAGCTCGCCCGGCCCGACGAGCGGGGCGCGGACTTCCACCGTGCTGTGCTCGACCGTCACGGCACCTCCTGATGTTGTGGCCACAA
>JBOHCW010000264.1:0-4718 GCA_050725375.1 Actinocrinis sp.
CGCCGGGCTGCACACCGAAGCGCTCAGCTATCTGCTCGCCGAGATGCAGTCGGTCCACCGGACGCATCCAGGCGCCGCCTGGTGACGACCATGAACGGTCATCGTGGGACCGGCATCCGTACGGTCAGGGGCAACGAGCTGTCTGTGCAGCGCGCGCGGCAAACCGTGTGCGCGGTACCCGATCCGGAGATGCCTTACGTCACACTTGGCGACTTGGGCGTCGTCGGAGCCGTTGAGGTGTCAGAGGGCGCACGCGTCGTGCGCGTGGCACTTAAGCCGACATACCTAGGGTGCCCGGCGACGGAGGTCATCCAGCAGGACGTTGAGGCGGCGCTGATCGCTGACGGCTGGAGCGCCGTGTCGATCGAGCTGCGGTTCGATCCGCCGTGGACGCCCGACCTGATCACCGACGAAGGGCGCGCGAAGCTCGCCGCGGCAGGCGTCGCGCCGCCGGTGCACGGCCGTCACGAGGCGGACGGTCCGGTGTCCGTCACGATCTCGCTCGGCCGGCCGGGCTCGTCGAACTCTGCCGGCACCGACGATGTCGTGCGCTGTCCGCAGTGCGGCGCGGCGCAGACCAGGCTGCTCAGCGCGTTCGGCCCGGCGCCGTGCCAGGAACTGCGCGCCTGCGAGGTCTGCCGCGAACCGTTCCCGGCGATCAAGGCGCGCCGATGAGCGTTCAGTTCCATCAACTTCAGGTTGAAGCCGTCGAACCGGTGACTGAGGACGCTGTGCGCGTGGTGTTCGCCGTGCCTGAGGCGCTACGTGAGGCGTACAGGTACACGGCCGGACAGCACCTGACGATCCGTTACCCGGCGCCAGGCACCGGTGAGCAGATGCGCCGCTCCTACTCGATCTGCTCGGCGCCGCCTCTGGACGGCGCGCCCGCGCGGCTGGCCATCGCGGTCAAGCGGCACGGCCCCGGCGGTTTCGCCGACTACGCGGTCCGCAAGCTGGCCGCCGGCGACCGGCTCGACGTGCTCACCCCGGTCGGCGGCTTCCACGCGCAGCCCGGCGAGTTGCAGACCGGCCGGGTGCGGGTCATCGCGATCGCGGCCGGCAGCGGGATCACCCCGGTGCTCGCCATCCTGACCAACGCGCTCGAGGTCAACCCGGACAGCACCGCCGCGCTGCTCTACGGCAACCGCACCGGCAACGACGTGATGTTCCTCGACGAGCTGGCCGACCTGAAGGACCGTTACGGCCCGCGCTTCGAGGCGCTGCACGTGCTCTCCCGCGAGGACCACGGCTCGCCGCTGCTGACCGGCCGGATCGATCGGGACAAGCTGCCGCTGCTGCTCGACGCGATCGGCGCCGAGCCCGAAGACGCGTACTACCTGTGCGGCCCCTTCGGTCTGGTGGCGGACGGTCGCGCGGTGTTGGCCGAACGCGGCGCCGAACACGTCCGGTTCGAGCTGTTCGACACCGGCACCACCCCGACTGGCACGCGCACGCGCGAGGAGAAGGCCGAGCGGCCCGCCGGCACCGCCCGCGGCGCGCGGATCACCGTCACACTCGGCGGTCGCACCAGTAAGTGCGAGCTGCGGCCTGAGGACGACAGCGTGCTCGCAGCCGTGATGCGTGACCGGCCCGACGTGCCTTACGCGTGCACGGACGGCGTATGCGGCACCTGTCGCGCGAAACTGCTGTCCGGCAGCGTCGAGATGGCCCGCGACTACGCCCTCGAACCCGAGGAGAAGAGCGGCGGCTTCGTGCTGACCTGCCAGTCGCTGCCCACCTCGGACGAGGTCGCGCTGGACTTCGACGCCTGACGCTGCGGCAGCCGCTCGCCGGACGACAGGACCCTGCGCTGCGGCGTGGCGGTGCGCTCCTGGCGCTGGAGCTCCAGCAGCTGTACGTCGGCCTGGTCGCCGAATGCGTCGAAGCGGATGCGGCTGCTCGGCACGCCCAGGTCCGCCAGGCGGGCCAATGTCGCGCGGACCATCGGCACCGAACCGGAGACGCAGACGTCGTGCTCGGACCAGCTGCGGTCCGCGCCGTGCCGGGCGATGACGTCGGCGAGCGTGCCGCGTTCACCGGTGTACCGGGTGTTGCGCGGGTGCGTGTCATGCGAGACGCAGGGCACGACGGTCAGCCAAGGGCAGCCGTCGCGCAACGCTTCGAGTCCTTGTAGGGCGTAGAGCTCTGCTTTCGTGCGCGCGCCGTAGTACACCGTGACGTGCCGGTTGGTGTTCCAGCGTGTCATGTCCTCGACGATGGCCTGGATCGGCGCGATGCCGGTGCCGCCGCCGACCAGCAGCACGTCACGGGATGAGACCGCGTCGCACACCATGTCGCCGGCCGGCGGTCCGATCCGGATCGTGTCGCCGAGCCGGGTGTGGTTGACCAGCGCGGACGAGACCCAGCCGGCGTCGACCGCGCGCACCTGGAAGGTGAGCAGCCCGTCGGCCCGCGGCGCGTTCGCGATCGAGTACGGCCGCCAGACCCGCGGCCAGCGCAGCGTCTCGACCGCGGCGGCCTGGCCGGGCTTGAACGGGTACGGCTGGTCCGGCTCGACGTCGAGCACCGCGAGCGAGTCGGCCGGCCGCCGGTGCGCGACCACCCGGCCCGTCCAGAACGGCGGGGTGGTCAGCGCGGCCTGCCGCGCCGCGGCGATCATGATCTCGGCCGCCTCGCCGAACGCGGTCTCCCAGGCCTGGTCCATCGCGGGCGTCCAGTCGGGCTCGGCGAACCGGCGCATGGCGGCGAGCAGGCAGCGGCACATCGCCGCGTAGTGCTCGGCGCGCACCCCGAACTTGCGGTTGTCGCGGCCGAGCCGGCGCAGGTACGCGGTCAGGCTCTCCGGCTCGTCCGCCCGGGCCACCAGCGCGCCCAGCGCGCCGAACAGCCCGTCGCGCTGACGGTCCATCATCGGCGGGAACATGTCACGCGTCGCCGGGTCGGTTAGGAACAACAGCGCGAAGAAGTGCCCGGCGACCTTGTCGGCCTTGCCCTTCACCAGCGCGAATGACTGCTGGATCAGCCGTGCGTCCAGGATCGGTCCGGTGGTCATGGGCGGTCCCTCCGGTCGATTCGCGGCGCTGCGGGCCGCGCACGGCATGCGGGCACCTCACGCTATGGCATCGAAGGGTCACCAAGGGTGGAAGTCCGACGGAAGTCCGCTCACTGGTTGTCGCGCCGATGGTGTTTCATCGGCACCGAAGTCCTCTCAGTTCCGGTCGCCCGGATGCTCCGTCAGCGCGGTCAGCAGACGACGCACGGAGTCGACCCGTGCCTCAGCGCCCGCGCGTTCCGCCGAGCCTTCGGGCAGCGACGCGAGCCACTCGTCGAGCCCGCAGTCGGGCGCGTTGGAGGCGTGTGTACAGCCGCGCGGGCACTCGGCGATCACGGCGGCCAGGTCGGGGAACGCCTCGATGACGCGGTCCGGACTCACGTGCGCCAACCCGAATGAGCGCACACCCGGCGTGTCGATCACCCAGCCGCCGGGTAGCGCGGCTGCCTCGTCTGAGCCGCCCTCAGCCTGGACCACGACCTGATCGCGCTCGCGCAGTTGCTCCAGCTCGTGGTCTTCGAACAGTATCGGCTGGCTCCACGCACCGGCCGCCTGTGCGTTCGCGGACGCCTTACGCGCGCGACGCGAGGGCTTCGGTGGCGGTGTCGCTGGCGGAGCTGACGCGGCATCGGCGGTCGGCGGCGCGGGCCGTGCCGGGATGTGCTCGGGAATCCGCAGCGCCACGGCCGACGTCGAGGTGTGCCGACCGCGACCGGTGACGTCGTTGACCTGCCCGATCGCTCGATCCGCGTCCGGCACGAGCGCGTTCACCAGCGTCGACTTGCCTACGCCGGAATGCCCGACCAGGACGCTGACCCGTCCGGCCAGCGCTTCGTACAACTCCTCCAGGTCGCCGTCGCGCCGCGTCACTATCGACGGCACGCCCAGCGCCTTGTACGCGGCGAGCAGCGGCGCGGCGTCGGCGAGATCCGCCTTGGTAAGGCACAGCAGCGGTCTGAGTCCGGCCTCGTACGCCGCGACGAGACAGCGGTCGATCATCCGCGGGCGCGGCTCGGGGTCGGCCAGCGCGGTCACGATCACCAGCTGGTCCGCATTGGCGACGATCACCCGCTCCTCCGGGTCCGTGTCGTCGGCGGTTCGGCGCAGCACGTGCTCACGCGGGTGCACGCGCACGACGCGCGCCAGTGAGTCCGGTCCGCCGCGCAGGTCGCCGACCAGCAGCACGCGGTCACCGACCACGACGCCCTTGCGACCCAGTTCGCGCGCCTTCATCGCGGTGACCTCGCGGGTCTTCGCGCTGTCCGTGAACTCTGACGCCAGGTCAGGTTCCGTGCCGTCAGACGCCTTGACCACGCGAGTGTCTTTGGGCGCCCCCGACGCGCCCTTCCTGCCGCCCTTGCCCTTAGCAGCTTTCGGACGCCCTGAGCCGCCGTTCGACGCGTCGTCAGGATCGTCAGTTTCGCGCACCGTGTCTAGATCGATCAGGCACGTGTACCGGCCGCGATCGACCCCGATCACCATGCCCTCGGCGGCGTCCTCGTGCACAGGGCGCAGCCGCGACCTAGGCCGTGAGCCGCGCGGATTAGCCCTGACGCGGATGTCGTCCTCGTCGAAATCGCGCCCGCGCCTTACCACGCGGCGCCCGCCGCTATTGGCGCACTCGATCTGGACGCACTCGCCCTAGACGCACTGATCATCGGTGCTCTCGCTGCCGGACTCTGGAAGCCACGGACGGCTGATACCC
>JBOHCW010000265.1:0-2834 GCA_050725375.1 Actinocrinis sp.
AAGAACTACTTCTACCCGGACATGCCGAAGAACTTCCAGACCTCGCAGTACGACGAGCCGATCTCGTTCGACGGGTACCTGGACGTGCAGGTCGAGGGGCAGAGCTTCCGGATCCCGATCGAGCGCGCGCACATGGAGGAGGACACCGGCAAGTCCACGCACGTGGGCGGGGCGACCGGGCGCATCCATGGCGCCGACTACTCGCTGGTGGACTACAACCGGGCCGGCATCCCGCTGATCGAGATCGTCACCAAGCCGATCGAGGTGCCGGGGCACCTGGCGCCGGCGGTGGCGCGCGCGTACGTGACCGAGCTTCGGGGCCTGATCAGGGCGCTGGGCGTGTCGGAGGCGCGGATGGAGCGCGGACAGATGCGCTGCGACGTGAACGTCTCGCTCAAGCCGAAGGGGCGGCAGAGGCTCGGCACCCGCTCGGAGACCAAGAACGTCAACTCGCTGCGTTCGGTGGAGCGCGCGGCCAGGTTCGAGATCCAGCGGCACGCCGCGGTGCTCTCCTCGGGCGGCACGATCCTGCAGGAGACGCGGCACTTCCACGAGGAGAACGGCAGCACCAGTTCGGGCCGGGTGAAGGAGGAGGCGGAGGACTACCGCTACTTCCCCGAGCCGGACCTGGTGCCGGTCGCCCCGTCGCGTGAGTGGGTCGAGCAGTTGCGCGGCACGCTGCCGGAGCCGCCGAGCGTGCGCCGGCAGCGGCTGACCGAGGACTGGGGCATCTCCGAGTTCGACATGCAGTCGGTGGTCAACGCCGGGGCGCTTGACCTGATCGTGGAGACGGTCGAGGCGGGCGCGCCGGCCGATCAGGCGCGCAAGTGGTGGACCGGCGAGCTGGCCCGGGTGGCGAACGAGCGCGGCGCCGAGCTGGGCGAGCTGCCGATCACACCGGCGCAGGTCGCGCGGGTGGTCGCGCTGATCCAGGCTGGGGAGCTGACCGACAAGCTGGCCCGCCAGGTGGTCGAGGGCGTGCTGGCCGGCGAGGGCGACCCGGACGCGGTGGTCGCGGCGCGCGGCCTGAAGGTCGTCTCGGACGACTCGGCGCTGCTGTCCGCTATCGACGAGGCCATCGCCAAGAACGAGGCGGTGGCCGAGAAGATCCGCGGCGGCAACCACGCGGCGGCAGGCGTCCTGATCGGCGCCGTGATGAAGGCGACGCGAGGCCAGGCCGACGCGGCGCGAGTGCGCGAGCTGGTGCTCGGCCGACTGGCCTCCTGAGCCGGACGCGGACGCCGACCGCGTGTCGGTGTGTACGAGTTGAACGCATCAGGCCCCGTATCGAACTCGATACGGGGCCTGATCGCTGTCTGAGATGACCTGGTGCGATGACGCTGCCGGCGGACACGGATGCCTTGCGCGCGACGGCTACTGGAGCATCTGCGCCTGAAGCGTCACCACCTGGGTGAACGGGGCCTGCGGCAGATCCGCCGCCCCGCTCTGGATGATGATCCCGACGGTGTCGCCGTTGATGATCGAGCCGTAGCGGGTGACCTTGCCGTCCGCCTTGACCGTCGTTTCGTCCGCGGCCATGTCCGCGAGGTGCAGGTTGAGCAGATGCGCCGTGGCGCCCGAGGGCACGCCCGCGAGTGCGAGGGACAGCGCCGGTCCCTGTTCGACCGTCAGGTCGCTATCCGTCAGCTTGCCGGAAACGGCGGTGGCGGCCTTGCCGTCGGTGAACTGGAGCAGGTAGATCGTCGTGGTCGCGCCGTCGGCGGTCTTCCAGCCTTCTGTGGCGGCGTGCCGCAAGCCGAATTGGGCGAAGTACATCTTCGCGCTGTCGTGTGCGACGAACAGCTTCGACGGGTCGGCCAGCCAGCCGCCGCCGTTGCCGCCCACGGCGGTGGCGCCGGTCGGCTTC
The DNA here is from genome assembly GCA_050725375.1 of Actinocrinis sp. Classification (GTDB taxonomy): domain Bacteria; phylum Actinomycetota; class Actinomycetes; order Streptomycetales; family Catenulisporaceae; genus Actinocrinis. Next base: position 1,868 of record JBOHCW010000265.1, read on the forward strand.
GGAAGCAGCAGCTTCCTGATGTCGGCGAGGTGCCGCTGGGCGTCCGTGTTGTCCGAAGCGGCGGGCGCGGGTTGGTCGGCGGGCAGCGTGGGCATGGTCAGCGCCGGGAAGTCGTACCGGCCGTCCGCGGCGGTCTTCAGGCCGGGGATGTCAGTGCGCTTCGGAGTGCTGATCGCCCAGCCGATCCCACCGCCGATCACCAGGGTGGCGACGATCGCCGAGGTCCAGCGCAGGGCATTGCGACGCCTCCCGGCGGCGCGCTGCGCCCTCGCGACCCGCTCGGCCTCGAGGGCGACCGGGTCGACGAAGATGAGCGGAGCCATGCCGAATGCGGGTACGGTCTGCGTCGGTCCGGCCTGCGTGGGTCCCGCCTGGGTCGGTCCCGCCTGGAGCGGTGAGTCCTGGCTCGGCGACGCGAAGGGCGACGGCTCCGGAGTCTGCGAAGACTGGGGAGTCTGCGGCGTCTGGGGCAGTTCGGTGTCAGTCATCGTCCCCGCCTCATCCGTCGATTGTCTGGGACGTCTTGAGCCGGTCGAGCTGGTGCTCGACCAGTTTCGCCACCGAGTTCTGGTCCAGCGGCGTGGTGCCCTGGGCGTCGACCAGCACCTCGACGTCGCCGCTCGACGCGACGCAGAACATCTCGTCGACCTTGTCGCTGCCCAGGCCCGGCGGCAGCACGCACTTGGCCTGGCCGTAGCCGGGCACCGCCGGTCCGGTGCGGAACACGTTGAGGTCGGACACCAGTGTGGTGAAGTTGCCGGCCGCGGTCTTCGCGTACTTGACGTCGTACTGGATCAGTTCGATCGACGCCGTCATCTCGCTGTCCGACGACCTGTCCGCCACGGTGCGCACCGCCACGCCCTTCAGGTGTGTGCTGGCCAGCGCGCCCTTCGCGTTCGACAACTCCGACTTCGGCACACCGGCGAGCAGGTCCTCCAGTTGGGAGGTGATCTGCGAGGCCGGGGTG
>JBOHCW010000266.1:0-6171 GCA_050725375.1 Actinocrinis sp.
CGCCGAGGCGATGGCCTCCTCGCGGCCGACGAAGTCCGGCAGCGCCGGCGGCAGCCACACCACCGGGGCGGCCGCGGGCGCGGCGGAGGCGGCCGGCTCGCGCCAGGACAGGTTCGGGTCCGAGCGCAGCACGCGCTCGTGCAGGTGCCGCAGGCCCGGACCGGGCTCGATGCCCAGCTCGTCCACCAGCGAGCGGCGGATGCGCGCGAAGGTGCGCAGCGCGTCCGACTGCCGGTCGGAGCGGAACAGCGCCACCATCAGGTGCGCGTGCAGCGTCTCACGCAGCGGGTGCTCGCTTGTCAGGGCCATGAGCTCGCCGGTGAGCTCCTTGTGCCGGCCCAGGCGCAGGTCGGCGGTGATCCGCTGCTCCAGCGCGGTCATCCGCAGCTCTTCGAGCCGCACCGCCGCCGCCGACAGCGTGTAGCCGTGCGGGATGCCGGACAGCGCCACGCCGCTCCACAGCGCCAGCCCCTCCTGCAGCAGGCTGGCCGCGGTGACGAAGTCGCCGCGCTCGTACGCCGCCTTGCCCGCCCGGTGCAGCGACTCGAACCTGGTCAGGTCGAGTTCGTCCTGCGCCACCTGCAGGCTGTAGCCCGGCGGCAGGGTCAGCAGCTGCTGACCGCGCGCCCCGCCGGCCGGATCGCCTTCCAGCAGGATCCGGCGCAGCTGGGAGATGTAGACCTGGAGCGTGGTGCCCGCCGTGCGCGGCGGGGAGTTGTCCCACAACTCGTCGATCAGACTTTCGGTGGACACGGTCTCGTTAGCCCGCACCAGCAGAACCGCCAGGACCACCCGCACCTTCGCGGCGGTCGGCGTCCTCGGTGTCACGGTGACCGGTCCCAGGACGCGGAACCTCACTTCGGTGCCCTCCCTTCACGACCTGCTCAGTAGTCCTGGAGCACCGCCACCGCCACCGTCGCGATCTCGCGGGACCCCTGGGTGAAGGTCAGCGTGACCGGGAAGGCGGGGTGGCCGCCGGGATCGCGTCCCAGCGGTCCGGCGGCGGCGGTGCAGTAGAGCGGAAGGTCGATCTCGGCGAAGCCCCGGAACCGGGCGTTCCACTCCGTTAACACGCAGTTGGCGGCCGAGAAGCCGTGCAGCTCCCCGGCGGCCAGGAAGGCGGCCTGCCGCGAGGCCTCCAGCAGTACGACCGCCGGCACGTGGTCCGTGGCGTTGGCGGTGAACACCGGATGCGCCGCGTCGGGGATCACCTTGACGCGCAGCAGGTCGTCGTCGTGGGACAGCGGCTGGCTGATCACCACGTTGTGCGGGTCCGAGCGGCCCACCGACTCCGGGCGCGGACGCGCGTCGTCCTGGCCGTCGGCGAAGCCGAACCGCTCCGACCGGCTGGCCGCGCGGCCGCGGGCGCGGTGGTTCTGGTAGACCTTCGGCATCAGGAAGACGGTGCGCGCCTTGGCGGTCCCGCAGCGCTTCCCGTCGATCGACAGCTGCGCCTCGCAGCGCAGACCGCGCGGCACGCCGTTGACCACGTCCACCGGGTGCAGCGCCATGTCCACCGCGATGTGCGCGGTGTGGCCGTTGCGCCGCCACGTCTCCAGGCCGGTGATGCCGACCTCGGTGGAGGCGAGCACCACAGGACGCTGCGACGGCACCCGGAAGTACTGGTGCGCGACGAACAGCACCGACTGGCGCATCGCCTCGATGGCGAAGTGCGGGTCGTGGAACGTGCCCGGCCCGTCGTTGAACAGCGGGTGCGTGTCGGGCAGCGCCGCCGAGAGGGTGAAGTCCTGCGGGACCGGCGCGACCGTGCCGAGCATCAGGCCCTCGGCGGTGCTCGGCCGGTGCAGCAGATGGTGCGCCAGGCCGTGTCCGGCCACCGTGGCGCTGACCGTCACGGAGCCCTTGCCGTTCACAGCGCCGTTCGCGGCCGCGCCGCCGCCGTTCAGCAGCGCGCCGTTCAGCGTCGCCGCGTTCAACGCCGCTCCGTTAGCGGCCATCCCGTTCACCCCGTTCGCCGAAGCGCCGTTCACCGCCATGGCGCTCTCTCCGTCCACCCCGTCCACGTCGCTCGCGTGAGAGGCCGTGTCGGTGTATGCCCTCTGTCTCGCGGGAATCTCGGTCGACAAGGCGTCTCCTTCACGAGTCCGGACCCTGTTTCCGCCGCGCCGCCGAGCCGCCCCGTGCGACGCCCGCCCCCGCTCCGGCTGCCCGGAGCGCTGTGACGGGTTTGGCAAGCCGATCCTCTCAGGATGCTGTCAAATCCTGGCCAAGCGGCGGCCAAGCGCCCAGGCCCCGGGGGGCTTCAGCCGCGGCGCGGCCCCGGTTTAGCCCGCCGCAAGACCGCGTTCCTAGCTTGGACGCATCGGTAGACCAGTCGCCGCCGCCTGTTCGCGGCCGCCTCGCGCACCGGCTCGCAGCCACCGTCGAGCCGTCGAAGTGGATCATCGCCGGGCCCCGCACGCGCCGCCCGGCCTTGGAGGGAACGCCTGATGACGGTCGAGACCACACAGCCGGGCGCGCAGGCCCCGGCCGCCAAGAAGACCAGCCCGCTCAGCGAGCTGCGCGCCCTCAAGCGCGCGGGCCTGACGGGCCGGCGGCAGGACGTGCGCGCGCTGCTCGATCAGCTGATCGCGGCCGCGGACCCGCTGGACCTGGAGGCAGCGGGCGTGCTGCTCGGCGGTGCGGCGCAACGCGAGCAGCTCGGCGCGCAGGGCGGGTTCCTTACCCAGAAGGTCGCGCTGCTGGGCAGTTCGACCCTTGACTCGCTGCCGCACCTGCTGACCGCCTCGCTCACGGCCGGCGGGGTGCTGGCCGAGGTGCGCTCGGCCGGATTCAACCAGTGGCGGTTCGAGATCATGGCCGGCGCGCCGAACCTCGGCGACCTCAAGCCGGGTGTCAGTGCCCTGCTGCTGGACGACGCCGCGGTGTACGAGGCCGTCGTCAACCCGCTGGACCTGGCCGAGGTCGAGGCGCGCTGCGCCGCGTTCCCGTCGGTGCTCGGCGACTGGGCCGAGGCGGCGAAGGCGGCGCTCGGCGGTCTGATCGTGCTCGGCACGATCCCGCTCAGCCCGCTGCGCCGCGACAGCGTGATCGACTACGGCCGCAAGGCCCGGCTCGAAGCCGCCTGGGACGGCATGAACGCCGCGATCGGCCGGCTGGCGGCCCGGATGCCGGGCGTGGTCGTGCTGTCCGCGGCCTCGATCCAGGGCCGGGTGGCGCAGACCTTCGCGACCGACCGGATGCGGCACGTCGCAGGGCACGTCTACAGCGGCGACTTCCAGCGCGAGTACGCCGCCGAACTGGCCCGGGTGGTGCGCGCCGGGCTCGGCCGGGCCGCCAAGTGCCTGGTGTTCGACCTCGACAACACCCTGTGGGGCGGCGTGGTCGGCGACGACGGCACGGCCGCGCTCAAGATCGGCGGCGCGTACCCCGGCTCCGCGCACCTGGAGTTGCAGCGGTACGGACGCGACCTGGTCGCGCAGGGCGTGATGCTCGCGGTCGCCTCCAAGAACGACGAGGACATCGCGCGGGACGCGATCGCCAACCACCCGGAGATGGTGCTGCGGCCGGACTCCTTCGTCGCGGTGCGCGCCAACTGGGACCCGAAGCCGGGCAACGTGCGGCAGTTGGCCGCCGCGCTGAACATCGGCGCCGACGCGATGGTGTTCGTGGACGACAACCCGGTCGAGCGCGGCATGATGCGCGAGCTGCTGCCGCAGGTGGCCACGGTCGAACTGCCCGCGGACCCGGCCGGCTACGCGTCGATCGTCGCGCGCCGCGGCGACTTCAACCTGCTGAGCCTGACCGCCGAGGACCTGAGCCGCACGGCGATGTACCGCGCACAGGTCCAGCGCGACGAGCTGCACAGCGGCGCGGGCAGCCTGGAGGAGTACCTGGTCGGGCTGGACTCGCGGCTGACGGTGGAGAAGCTCGGCGACTTCAACCTCGCCCGCGTCGTGCAGCTGTTCGGCAAGACCAACCAGTTCAACCTGACCGGCCGCCGGTACACCGAGGACGAGGTCAGGACCCGTACCTCGGCCGGCGAGGCGGCGTTCTTCGGCGGCCGGCTGGCCGACCGGTTCGGCGACAACGGGCTGGTCGCGGCCTGGTCGCTGACCCGGGCCGGGGACGGCGCGTGGCAGGTGGAGAACTTCGTGATGAGCTGCCGGGTCTTCTCCCGCAACGTGGAGGACGCGGTGGTCGGCCTGGTGCTGCGGGCCGCGAAGGCCGCCGGAGCGCCGGCGGTGCGGGCCCGGTTCGCGCCGACCGCGAAGAACGCCAAGTTCGCCGGCTTCTACCCCGCCCTCGGCTTCGAGCGCACGGACGGGGCGGACGCGGGATCGACGGAAGGGCCGGCCGACTACCGGCACGGCCTGCAGGACCTCGCCGAGCTGCCCAGGTGGGTCGGTGTCACCCGGGAAGAGGAGATCAACGATGCCTTCTGAGCAACTGGTCCAGGACGTGGTCGCCCAACTGCTCGACGTGGACCCCGCCACGCTCGGCGCGGACCGGCGCTTCGCCGAGATCCAGGGCTGGGACTCGGTCAACGCCCTGCGGATCCTGGTCTACCTGGAGCGCGAGGTCGGCGGCTCGATCGACTTCGAGCGGTTCACCAGGGCCGAGACCGTCGGCCAGCTGGCCGCGATCGTCGGCGACGCGCAGACGGCCGCCGCATGAGCGCCGACACCGGCGTGCGGATGGGCGCACCGGCTGACGCGCCGTCATCGAACACTGCGTCAGCCGGTGTCGCGCCGTCGGCGGCGGGCGGCGGCACCACGGTGGCCCCGTTCCCGCCCGCGCGTAAGGGCACGATCACGTTCCTGAAGGACGCGCGCAGCACCGCGCACGTGTACCTGATGACGGACGTCGACGCGACAGCGATCAAGCGCGCGCGTAAGGAGTCCGGCGGCACGGTCAGCTTCGTCAGCTACGTGGTCAAGGCCGCCGCCGACGTGATCGCGCAGAGCCCTGACGCGCGCGGCGTGCTGCGGCCCGGCCTGAAGCTGAAGGTCGCGACGGTCGGCGACGTGCACGCGAAGGTGCTGTTCGACAAGACCACCGCGGACGGGCAGCGCTGCGTCGTGTCCGGCACCGTGTTCAAGGCCGAGCAGGCCGGGGTCGAGCAGGTCCAGCAGATGATCGACATGTACAAGAACGCGCCGCTGGAGGACCCGGCCGGGCCGTGGGCGCAGCTGGCGCGGGTGCAGAGGCTGCCGCTGCCGGTGGCGCGCCTCGCGTACCGGCTGGTGATGCGCAAGCCCGAGCGGCGCACCGCGCTGCAGGGCGTGTTCTCGGTGACCTCGGTCGGCCAGGAGCAGGTACGGGCGATCTTCCCGATGATCAACGGCGCGCTGGGCTACGGCGTGGGCCGGATCGCGGACACCCCGGTGGTGCGCGGCGGCGAGATCGCCGTGGCCCCGCTGTTCACGCTCTCGCTCGCGTTCGACCACCGGCTGCTGGACGGGGCGACGGCCTCGGAACTGCTGGCCGCGACCAGGGCCCGGCTGGAGTCCTGGGGCCGGGCGTGAGCGATCCGCCGCTGGACACCGAGGTCCTGATCGTCGGCGCGGGGCCGGCCGGGGCGCTGCTGGGCTGCCTGCTGGCCCGGCGCGGCGTCGAGGTCGTGGCGGTCGGGAGCGAGTGCGGCCGAGGGCCCGCGCGCGGCGGCGAGCCGCTGGCCGCGCCCTCGGTGATCACGCTGGGCAAGCTCGGTTTCGGTCCGGCCTTGCGCGCGCACGGCTACCTGCGCACGCCCGCATTCGGGATCCGGATGGAGGGGCGGACGGTCTTCCGGATCGAGCACCGCCGCCTCCCGCTCGGCGCGCTGCCGATCGAGGTCGCGCGGTCGGCGCTGGTCGGCGGCTTCACCGCCGCTGCCTCGGACTTCCCCAACCACACGCGGCTGCCCGGCACCGTTCTCAGTTCCCTGATCGAACAGGACGGCGCCGTGCGCGGCGCGCTCGTCGGGCGCCCGGACGGCGGCCGGACCGAGATCAGGGCTCGACTGGTGGTCGGCGCCGACGGCCGGCGCTCCAGGGTGCGCGAGGCCGCGAACCTGAACGCGGGCGTGGCGGCGGCCGGTCACGGCGCTCTGTCGTTCACTCTGTCGTTCACCCTGCCGCGCCCGGCCGACTGGGGTGAGGCGGCCGAACTGGTCGCGGTCGGTGCCAAGTACGTGCTCGAAGTGCCGACGTTCCCGGGCCTGCTGCG
>JBOHCW010000267.1:0-2418 GCA_050725375.1 Actinocrinis sp.
CCACTCCCCGATCCACCTGATCATCGACGAGCATACCACCCACCGGGCGAAGAGCATCACCGCCCGCCGGACGAGCACCCCGAAGTGATCACCCAGCACTTCCCGCCCGGATACAGCCCGGAACTCAACCCCATGGAGGCCTTGAACGGCGACACCAAACAACACGCCGCGGCCCGGTCCGGTCCGCACCACCGAACCGGGCCGAGCCGACCGTGTCCATCAGTTCCCACCTACACCGCCACCAGAAGCAACCCGCCCCTCGCCGCGGCCTTGTTCAGCAAGGACGAAATCCGCTCCACAGCAGCCTGCGAACAGGACATTTGAGCTACGGGTCAATATCACGTCCCCGTCGCGACCCCGGCCCGGCCTGCGACGGCTGTTCGCAGACTTCTTACACCTAACGGCCGACGCCCGCCTACATCTGCATCTGCTGCTGCTCGGCCGTCATCGTGATGACCGAGAACTCGGCGCCCTGCGGGTCGCTCAGCTTGGCGAAGCGCCCGTACGTCGAGTCCTTCGGGTCGCTCAGCTTCGCGCCGCCGGCGGCCAGGGCCTTGGCGACGGTCGCGTCGCAGTCCTCGACCAGGATGTACGGGTTCCAGCGCGCCATGGTCTCGACGCCCGCCGGGTTCTGCCAGATCCCGGCGCGCGGCTCGCCGCCGACGCTGATCGTCCAGTACGCGTCCGGCATCTCGGGCATGGTCGGGACCTCGACCTGCAGCAGCGCGGCGTAGAAGTCCGCGGACGCCTTGGCCTGCGGGGTCTCCAGCTCGAACCAGCCGGGCGCGCCGGGCTCCATCGCCGCGCCGAATCCCTGGAACGGCGCGGCCTGCCACAGGCCGAACATCGCGCCGGCCGGGTCCGCGGCCACGGCCATCCGGCCGGTCTCGGGCACCTCGTCCGGCCCGAACAGCACCTTGCCGCCGAGCTTGGCCACCCGGTCCGCGGCCGCGTTCACGTCGCCGACCGAGAAGTAGACGGTCCAGGCCGGCGGCGCCGGCGGCTGGCCGGGCATCGGGGCGCTGATCCCGGCGACCGGCTTGTCGCCGACCGACTGCATCGCGTACCCCATGAACTGCTCGTTCGCTTCGCCGGTCCAGCCGAACAGGCCGTGGTAGAAGGTGAGCGCCGCCTTCTGGTCGCCGGTGACCGAGTCGATCCAGCAGGGCGTGCCCTGCGCGTACGGGAGCTGGGCGTCGGGCATGGTTTCCCGACCTCCTTCAACCTTGGGGATTTGTGTTCCGCGGCTCACTCTGCCACCGCCCACCGACAACTGCATCCGCTGCGCGAGCGCATGGTGACGCCGTGTCGGCACCCCGCATGGCGTCCGGATGCGGCTACCCGGCCCGCTCGGCGGCTGGTGGCGGCCGGTCGCGCAGGGTCGCGTGGACCCGGACGATTTCAGGTCCGGCCTTCTCGGGCGAGCCCGCGTCGTACGGAGGCATCGGGTCGTACTCGATGGCGAGTTGGATCGCGCGGGCTACCTGGTCGCCGGCCGTCAGGCCGGCCAAGGTCAGGGCCAGGTCGATGCCCGCGGACACACCCGCGCCGGTGATCAGCTTGCCGTTGCGCACGACACGCTGCGGCGTGTAGCGGGCGCCCAGCGCCTCCAGTTCGCCCTTCGCGCCCCAGTGGGTCGCGGCGTCGAGCCCGTTGAGCAGCCCGGCGGCGGCCAGGACCAGCGAGCCGGTGCACACCGACGCGGTCCACCGCGTTGTCTCGTGCACGGCGCGCACCCAGGCGAGCGCGGACTCGTCCTTGATCAGGGCCCTGGTTCCCCGGCCGCCCGGGACCACGAGCACGTCCGCGGCGTCGATCTCGTCGAACGCGGCGTCGGCGTGCAGGCCGAGCATGGTGCTGTCGGTGCGCACGACCCCGCGTGCCGCGGCGGCGAACGTCACCTGTGCGCCGGGCAGCATGCGCAGCACCTCGTACGGGCCGACCGCGTCGAGGGCGGTGAACTGCGGAAAGATCGGGATCACTATTTTCACGGGCTCATCCTCATGACTCCAGGTTCGCGTCCGCGCGCGATGGCGGCAAGGACACGGTTGTGACGATTCCTGCCAACACCGCGCTTTGCCCGGGAACCCGGCTCGCCCGCCGCGCGCCACACACGGCGCGCCGCCGGCGCGATCCGGTGGCGCGCCAGCCGTTCGCCGCGCTCCGTTTACCCCGCGCCGGTGAGTTTGTCACGACGCTGTCATCCGGACCCGTGACGCTCCGAGTGTGCGCAGACCCCTCTCCGGCCCCGGCGTGGCCGAGCCGCCGCTGGTCGTCTCGATCCACGACGTCGCGCTCGCCACCGCCGCCGAGAGCGCCCGATGGCTCGCCGATCTCGACGGCCTGGGCGTGCGCGCCACACTGCTGGTCGTGCCCGGCCCCTGGCGCGAGCCGGCACTCGCCAACGCGCCCGAGTAC
>JBOHCW010000268.1:0-4151 GCA_050725375.1 Actinocrinis sp.
AGGCTGGACAGGGTCGTCTGCTCGCCGGCCCGTCGTACCCGCGAGACCTGGGAACTGGCCGCCGCGCAGCTCGATTCGGCGCCGGAACCGGTGTACGACGACCGCATGTACGCCGCGTCGGGGGCCACGCTGCTGACCGTGCTGCGCGAGACGCCCGAGAATGTCAGGGGTCTGGTCGTGGTCGGCCACAATCCGGCGATGCACGACCTGGCGCTCGGTCTCGCCGACGAGTCGTCCGACAGCGCGACGCTGGCCAGGCTCCGACAGAAGTACCCGACCTCGGCCATCGCGCACTTCATCGTCGAGACGGCGTGGTCGAAGCTGGCGCCCGGCCGGGTAACGCTCGCCGAGTTCGTCATCCCGCGCGGCGACGGCAGCGAGAACGGCGACTGACCGGCCTCGCCGCCTCGGCAGGGCCTATTATGAGTACTCTGCTACCTGCGGCGTGCGCACGGTGCGCAGCGGATCAGCATCCCTGCCTGCGATTTCTCCTACGGTCGGACACTCCTAAGATGACGTCCCGGCGCATTTCGGTGGCGGTGACGGCCGCCGTCGCCAGCCTCTTGATGGGCGGCTGCACCGCGAATTCCCCCCACACGTCGGCGGCGGCCGCGACGCCGACCGCCGGCTCCACGGCGACCGCGGGCCTACCCGATCCCGTACCCAGCGATCTGCCGGTTGGGGCGAGGGTCCTTATCCAGCGCCAGGGAACCGGGACGACCACGCTGGACCTGACGAGCCTGGTCGGGTCGGCGAAGACGGTGAACATCAGATGGACGTGCGTCGGGCACGGCGGCGTCAAGATCACCGGCGGCGCGTCGAAGACCATCGTCGTGGGCGGCTGCGCGAACACCGCCGCGGAAGCGACTTACCTCGGCGGCGTGGTTCCCCTCTCGATCGTGTCATCGCTTCGCTGGACTCTCCAGGCGGAGGCCGCTACCCGCTGGCGGATCGCGGTGACCACCGGCAACTGATCAAAGAACGGTGTGAGGTCCGCCGTCAGTCCGCGAGGTAGTCCAGCAGCGCCTTGGTGACCTCGTCGGAGTGCGTCCAGGCGATGTTGTGCGGACCGCCGTCGATTTCCACCAGCTTCAGGTCCTTGACCAGGGCCGGCAGTCGCTTCGCGGTCGCCTCGAACGGCAGGACCCGGTCCGCGTTGCCGTGGACCACCAGCGTAGGCAGGTCGAACTTGGCCAGGTCGCCACGGAAGTCGGTCAGCCAGGTGTCTACGCACGCGAGCGACGCGTACGCTGACGCGCTCGACGCCAGGTTGAAGCCCGCCTGCAGGACCTGCTCGCTCACGCGTGAGCCGAGGTACACGTCCGTGTTGTAGAAGGCGTCGAAGAAGTCCTTGAAATAGGCGTACCGGTCCTGCTCGACCGCGGCCTTGATGCCGTCGAACACCGCCTGGTCGACGCCTTCGGGGTTGTCGCCGGTCTTGAGCAGGAAGGGCGGGATTGCGCCGAGCAGCGCCGCCTTGCGCACCCGCGCCGAGCCGTGCGTGCCCAGGTAGCGGGTAACCTCACCGGTGCCCATCGAGAACCCGACGAGCGCGAAGTCGTCCAGTCTCAGGTGGTCGAGCAGCGCCGCCAGATCGGCGGTGAAGGTGTCGTAGTCGTACCCGGTCGTCGGCTGGCTGGACTGCCCGAACCCGCGCCGGTCGTACGTGATCACCCGGTATCCGGCCGCCAGCAGCGCAGCGGTCTGCTTCTCCCACGAGCGCCCGTTGAGCGGATAGCCGTGGATGAGCACCACCGGACGCCCGGTCCCGTGGTCCTCGTAGAAGATCTCGATGTCGTTGCCGTTCTCCTGGCCGACGCTGACCTTAGGCATCTCGTCCACCCTTCGAGTCCGGGCACCGACCGCACGCCGGCGCCCTCTGACCGTGTCGTCCCGCGACCCGCCGCACGCGGCTGATCGCCTTGCCCAGCCTCGCATCCGATCGGCACGAGCGCACGACGAGGCGACGCACTCTGCCTGATCATCGTCGGCGGCGTGCGCTTCCGCAGTACGGCCGGGCAAGTTAAGCTATATCGCGAGCGTCGAGGCTCGCCGCGGCCGGAGGGAGAAACGGGTGTCTCAGGAATCTGCGTCCGAAAGCACCGACGGCCCGATCGAGGACGCGCTCCCGCAGGCCGCGCACGCGCCGATCCCCGTGCCGGTCGCCCCGACCGACCTGCGGGTCTCCGACCGCGAGCGGGAGAGCACGATCACCCGGCTTCAGGTCGCCTTCGCCGAGGGGCGGCTCGACGACGCCGACTTCGACACCCGCGTGCGCACGGCCCTGGCCTCGAAGACCCGCGGCGAACTCGAACGCGTCACCTTCGACCTGCCCAAGGAGGCGTCCACGGCGCCGACCGTCGACATCAGGGCGCACACACCGACACTCGCCTCCGCACGTCGGCCCGGAAGGCTGTCGCTCGCGTACAAGACCGCGCTGCGGCGCGGCGGCCGCTGGCGCGTACCCGACACGTTCACCGCCGTGTCCTACAAGGGCGGCGGCACTGTGATCGACTTGCGCGCCGCCGAACTGACCAGTGCCTCGACGACCATCCGTGCCGTCGCGTACAAGTGCCGCGTGCAGATCCTCGTGCCGCCGGGGATGCGCGTCGAGGCGGCGGGCGTCGGCGTGACGAACACCGGCGACAGCCTCACCGACGCGTGGTCCGGTGACGGACCGGTCGTGCACGTGCAGGGCCTGGCGTACAAGGGTGTCGTGGAAATCCGCACCACCCCGGCCGGCGGGCAGACGATCCCCGGCGAACTCACGCGGTAATGCTCCACGTGCGGAACTAATCGGCAACCGGAACATTCGCCGACGACGTAGCTCGTCGCGGTAGCTCGTCGCGCTCTTTCGCGCCCCCGACCTCAAAAGTCCGGCTAAAGTCCACGGTCACACGCAAGTGCAGGTCAGGGTGTGATTTTGCCGACACACCCCGCCGTCCGGCCGGCGGCCCAAAAGTTCCGCACTGTATACCCGGCGTTCACCTTCCCCGGCTCATCGATTCATTTCGGCTGCCTACGTTCGCTTCACGTCAGCACACGTCAGGCTCATGTCCGGCCGGAGCCTGCCCCGGGGTGCGGGGTGGGGGCGCCGGCTCACAAGGAAGGGACTTCCCCAGTGAAGCTCCAGCGGTTCGCCGCGGTCGCGGGCGCCGGTTTCATCGCCGTCGCCACCCTCGCCGCTTGCGGCTCCAACAACAACGCCCCGGCTGCGAGTGGCGGCACGACTCCGGCCGGCGGCGGCTCGTCGTCGTCCGCGTCGTCCTCGTCGATCTCCTGCGGTTCGGGCACGCTGACCCTGGCCGGGTCCAGCGCGCAGAAGAACGCGATCGACAAGTTCACCAAGGACTACCAGAACGCCTGCTCGGGCGCGACGGTCAACTACAGCCCGAGCGGTTCGGGCGCGGGTGTGACCTCCTTCGAGCAGAAGCAGGTCGACTTCGCCGGCTCCGACTTCCCGCTGTCCGGCGCGGACGTGGCCAAGGCCAACGCCCGCTGCACCGGCGGCAAGGCGATCGACCTGCCGATGGTGCCCGGCGCCATCGCGGCGATCTACAACGTCTCGGGCGTCACGACGCCGCTGAACCTGTCAGCCCAGACGCTGGCGAAGATCTTCAACGGTAAGATCACCACCTGGAACGACCCGGCGATCGCCAAGGACAACTCGGGCGTCACCCTGCCGAGCACCAAGATCACCACGTTCCACCGCTCGGACAAGTCGGGTACCTCGTTCAACTTCTCCAACTACCTGAACGGGACCGACCCGACGGACTTCCCGGCGAAGGCGAACAAGGCGTGGCCGGGTACCGGCGGTCAGGGCCAGAACGGCTCCGCCGGCGTCGCGCAGGCCGTGAAGACCACTTCGGGCGGCATCGGCTACGACGAGCTGTCCTACGCGACGGCCAACAACCTGCAGGCCGCCAACGTCGGTAACGCCCAGGGCCAGTTCGTGAAGCCCTCCACCGACGGCGCCTCCGCGTTCATCGGCAAGGCCAAGGTCAACCAGGTCGGCAACGACATTCAGCTGGCCTTCGACTACACCTACTCGGACCCGGCCGCCTACCCGGCCGTCCTGGTGACGTACGAGATCGCCTGCGACAAGGGCAACGACTCGGCGCAGCTGCCGCTGATCAAGGGCTTCCTCGGCT
>JBOHCW010000269.1:0-15038 GCA_050725375.1 Actinocrinis sp.
CGGCTACCCCCAGAGGATGCGCGACTGGTCCGCGCGAATAGCCGGGCACGGGCGGGACGAGCGCGAGAACTGAACGGTTAAAGCGCGCCCTCGTCCGATATCCGGAATCGGGACCGGCTGTGATCGCTGAGCGCGAACAGGCTGTCCGGATGTCAGAACGTTGTGTCCGCTCACACCCGCATGCCGGGTTCACCCCTTACCCACCGGACCCGGACAAGCCGCTGTGCGGGACGGGTTCCCGGTCGAGTGCCCATCCCGCGCGGAGCCGCGTATCGCCGCACATGTACGTATATGTGCCGTACGTGTGCGATGTCGCCTACGACTGGCCGTGACTACAGCAGGCCGTGACGACAGCAGAACGTGACTACAGCAAACCGTCGGCCGCGTCCTGGGCCAGCTGCACCAGTGTGCGCACGGCGTAACCGGTCGCGCCCTTAGGCGTGTAACCGAACGGCGCGACGGTGTTGAAGGCTGGGCCGGCGATGTCCAGGTGGGCCCACGCGATGCCCTCGGCGACGAACTCCTTCAGGAACAGGCCGGCCACCAGCATGCCGCCCATCCGGTCGCCGATGTTCGCGATGTCCGCGACCTCGGAGTCCATCGTCTTGAGCAGGTGCGCGGGCAGCGGCATCGGCCACAGGTCCTCGCCGGCCCGTTCGGCGGCCGACTCGACCTGGGCGCGGAACTCCTCGTCGTTGGACATCACCGCGCCGATCCGGTGTCCGAGTGAAAGCACCTGGGCGCCGGTCAGCGTCGCGACGTCCACGATCGCGTCCGGCCCGTCCTCGCCGGCGCGCACGATCGCGTCGGCCAGCACCAGCCGGCCCTCGGCGTCGGTGTTGAGCACCTCGACGGTCTTGCCGCCGTACATCCTGAGCACGTCGGACGGCCGGATCGCGTTGCCGCCGGGCATGTTCTCGGCCAGTGCCGCCCACGCGGTCGCCTTGACCGGCAGCGCGAGCTTCGCGACCGCCACGACCGCCTGGACCACGGCGGCCGCGCCGGACATGTCGCTCTTCATGGTCTCCATCGCCGCCGGCGGCTTGAGCGAGATGCCGCCGGTGTCGAAGGTGATGCCCTTTCCGACGAACGCCAGCGAGCGCTGCGCTTCAGGGTGCGCATACGTGACCTTGACCAGCCGCGGCGGTCGCGACGAACCCTGCCCTACGCCGACCAGACCCCCATAGCCGCCCTCGCGCAGCGCGGCGTCGTCGAGCACTTCGATGGTCAGCCCGGCGATCCCGGCCGCCTCGACCGCGGCGGCCGCCGCATCCGCGAACGACTGCGGGAAAAGGTGCGAGGGCGGGGTGTTGATCAGGTCGCGTGCGGCCTTCACGGCGTCGGCCAGCACCTGGGCGCGCTGCGCGGCCGCGACCGCCTCGCCGTCCGGGGCCTGCGCGGTGACCAGCACCACCTCGCCGACCGGGGCCTTGCGCTCGCCCGGGTCGCCGGTCTTGAACTCATCGTACGAATACGCCGCCAGCGCCGCGCCGAGCGCGGTCGCCTCGACCACCTCGGCGCCGGAGACCGGGGTGACCAGCGCGACCCTGCCGAGCCCGGCCAGTGAGCGCAGCGCCGAGCCGGCCGCGCGGCGCAGGTCCTCAAGGCCGGAGACCCCGACGACCTCGCCGTCGCCCGGCCGGCCGAGGCCGAGGCCGACGACCATCGCGGCGGCCAGCGAGCCGTTGGCCGGCACCCGCGTGACCTCGTCCGCCGCGCCGGTCGCGCCGAGCGCGGTCAGCGTCGCCGCGAGGTTCCCACCGAGCGCCTCGTCCACCGGCTCGGCGCCCGGTGCGAGCACCACGCCGTCCTCGCCCTGGTAGACGCCGATGACGATCGCGTCGGCTTCGACGGCCGCCACCGGGCCGGGCTGCAGTGAGATCATGGTCACGTCGTGTCCTGTTCTGGAGATCTGCCGGAATGGGCGCATCGTAACCGCACCCCTGCCGGGCCGCGCAGGGCTCTCATGCCTTCGGCGCGATCGAGCGGCAGGTATAGGGGAAACTCTGCATCGGGCACGCGCCGCTGTCTGCGGCACGGTCCGCATGGGATGACCAACGGTCCTCATGGGACTACCAACCGCACCTTGAGGCGCCGCGTCGCGCGGAAGGTAGGCTCGGCCGCATGCCAGAGACGTCATCCGCCCAGCCCCTGCTCACCTCGCCGCTGCACGCCCGGCACGTAGCGCTCGGCGCGAAGATGGCCGACTTCGGCGGCTGGGAGATGCCCATCGAGTACTCGGGCGTCGTCGGCGAGCACACGGCGGTGCGCGGCGGCGTCGGCGTCTTCGACGTGAGCCACCTGGGCAAGGCCACGGTCGCCGGACGCGCGGCCGACGGCACGAGCGCGTTCGACTTCGTCAACGCCACGCTCGCCAACGACCTGCGCCGGGTAGGCCCGGGCCAGGCGCAGTACACGCTGTGCTGCGACGCCGGGACCGGCGGCGTGATCGATGACCTGATCGCCTACGTCAAGGCCGACGACGAGATCTTCCTCATCCCCAACGCCGCCAACACCACCGAGGTGGTGCGCCGGCTGGCCGAGGCGGCGCCGGACGGGATCACCGTCACCAACCAGCACGAGGACTACGCGGTCCTCGCCGTGCAGGGACCGGCCTCCGCCGGCCTGATCAAGGCCCTGGGACTGCCGGCCGACCACGACTACATGGCCTTCGCCACCGCGTCCTGGGACGGTCGACCTCTCACCGTCTGCCGCACCGGCTACACCGGCGAGCACGGGTACGAACTCGTCTGCCGCTGGGACGACGCGGACGCCCTTTGGCAGGCGATCCTGCGTGCGGGGGAGCCCTTCGAGATCAAGCCGTGCGGCCTGGGTGCCCGCGACACGCTGCGCACCGAGATGGGCTACCCGCTGCACGGCCAAGACCTCTCGCCGGAGATCACGCCCGTCCAGGCCCGAGCCGGCTGGGCCGTCGGCTGGAAGAAGGACGCGTTCTGGGGCCGCGACGCTCTCACGGCCGAGAAGGCGCAAGGCCCG
This sequence comes from Actinocrinis sp., assembly GCA_050725375.1. Taxonomy (GTDB): domain Bacteria; phylum Actinomycetota; class Actinomycetes; order Streptomycetales; family Catenulisporaceae; genus Actinocrinis. Next base: position 2,998 of record JBOHCW010000269.1, read on the forward strand.
CGCCGCGTCCTGTGGGGCCTACGCCAGGCAGACCGGGCCATCCCGCGCCCGCACATGGACGTTCTCGACGATCAGGGCTCGGTTATCGGCGAGGTCACCAGCGGCACGTTCTCGCCGTCGCTGAAGGTCGGCATCGCCCTGGCCCTCCTGCCCCCGACCGCCAAGGCAGACGACACCGTGTACCTAGACGTCCGCGGCCGCCGCGCCGCGTTCACGGTGGTCAAGCCGCCGTTCGTGACGCCTTCCACGCGCTCCTAAGCCATACGTCGCGTGATCGCGTGATAGGGCACTCGCTTGGTGGTGAAGACGGTGGTGAAGTCGGTGGTGATTAGGGCCGCCAGGCGAGTACCAGCAGCGCGATCGTTGTACTGGTCTCGACGAGTGCGCCAAGGACGTCGCCGGTAATACCGCCGAAGCGCTCGATGCAGCGGTGTAGCAGCAGGAGTGCCGCAGCGATGCCTAGGGGGATGGCGGCGACGGCGAGCGCGGCCGTCTGTGGGTCGATGATCAGACCTAGGGCGCCGGAGACGACGACTACCGCCAGTCCGATGCCTGCCGCCGTCGGGATGCGTACTGATCCGGCGACCCACGCGCCAAGGCCTTCTGGGCGTGCGGACGGGATCGGGCGGCAGCACGCGACGGTCACGGCCAGCCGTCCGGCCATCGCGGCGACGATCACCGCGAGCGGTCCGCGGTGCACGGAGTAGGCGGCGGCGAGGCTGGCTACCTGCACGCCTAACGCGAGGATCAGCGTGACGACGCCGAACGGGCCGATGTCGGAGCGTTTCATGATCGCCAGCGCCTCGTCGGCCGGCTTGTTCGAGCCGAGCGCGTCGGCGGTGTCGGCCAGGCCGTCGAGGTGCAGGGCGCGGGTGAGCGCGGCCAGGGCGGCGATGGCGACGGCGGCGGCGATCAGGGACGACTCGGTCAGCCAGTCCACGACCTGCGCGACACCCGCGGCCACCGCGCCCACGCCCAGGCCGACCAGCGGTGCGAACTTCATCGCGGTGCCGGCCGTGCGCTCGTCCACCAGCGGAGCACCCGTGCGGAAAATCGTCAGGGTGCTGATCGATAACCGCAGGCCGCCGGAGATCCGGGCCGGCCACGTCGGGTCGGCGGACGTCTGCCCGGCTGACGGCCGCTCGCGAGCGGGCTCGGCGCCGTCATCGTCGCCCGCATCGCCTGGGGCGTCCGGCGCTGCCTTAACTATCTCGGTCTCTGCGTTAGCCGAGTCTGCATCCATAGTCATCGGCAGCCGTCTACAGCCGCGATCGCATCAGCGGTTCGGGCAGGCCCTCTTCGGCGTACGAGCCGGTCTCCGCCAGGACCGTCACCGCCGAGCGCAGCACCGGCAGGGCGAGCAGCGCCGCGCTTCCGCCGCCGGCGCGGACCTTGAAGTCGAGCAGCGGTTCGAGGTTCAGCCGGTCGATCGCCTTCTGGTACGCCGGATCCGGCGAAACCTGCGCGGCGACCAGCCAGTCCGGCGTGCGGAACGCGATGCGTTGCGCGAGGACCGCGCACGCCGCGCCGCCCAATCCGTCCAGCATCACCGGAGTGCGGCGGATCGCCGCCTGGAGCATGAAGCCGGTCAGCGCCGCGAAGTCCGGGCCGGCCGAGGTGGCCAGCAGCTCGATCTGGTCGGCGATCACCGGCCGCGCGGCGCGCATCGCGTCACGCACCGCCGCGCACTTGCGGATCCACGCGCCGTCGTCGATACCGCTGCCGCGCCCGGTGACCGACGCCGCGTCAGCGCCGGTCAGCACGCCGACCAGCACCGCGGCGACCGTCGAGTGCCCGACGCCGATCAGCGACGGGATCAGCAGGTCGGCGCCCGCGTCGATCTCCGCGTCCGCGAGCGTGATGCCGAGCCGGAACGCCGCGGCGGCCTCGTCACGGGTGCACGCGCGCTCCTCGTCGATCCGCCCAGTGCCGCGCCGGACGCGGCCGGCGGTCACCTCCGCCGGCAGGTCGGCGAAGGCGGACAGGTCGCAATCCACGGACACGTCCACGACGCGTACAGACGCGCCGTGTGCCCGAGCCAGTGCCTGCACCGGGCCGCCGCCCTCGGAGATCCTGCGCACCATCGCGGCGGTGGCCTCAGGCGCGTAGGCGCTCACACCGTGCCGCGCGATGCCGTGATCACCCGCGAACAGCACGACGCGCGCGTGCTCGATCTGGCGGGGCGGGCACACGCCCTGGACCGCCGCGAGCCACTGCGCCACCGTCTCGATCCGGCCGAACGAGCGCGGCGGCAGCGCCACCGTCTCCGCCCAACGCGTACGGGCCGCGTCGCGGGACGCCTCGTCGGGTCGCGCCACGCCCTCGGCGAACTTCTCCAGCTCTGTCGTGTCCATCGCCTCGGGAGCCTAGTACGAGCGGCTCGTCTGGGTGATCCCGCACTACCGCACGGCGTCGTGCAACACACGACCTAACGCGCGACCAAACGCGCGATGCCCGGCTACTGGACGGCGCCCGGCTTCAGGCGCATCGGGATGCCGGCGACGACGAGTGACACATCGTCAGACGCGGCGGCGAACGCCTGGTTCAGGCGCCCGAGCTCGTCCCTGAAGCGCCGCGTACCGGCTGACTCGGGGACGAGGCCGAGCCCGACTTCGTCGCTGACCACGACCACAGATCGGGCGGGGTCGGTGTAGGCGTCCACCAGTTCGGTAATGAGCCGGTTCAGCGCAATGCGCGCGCGTCCGCCTGTACCGGTCAAACCTGTGCCTGTAGCGGCTTCGGCGCGTGACCCGTCACCAGTGGACCCGTCGCCATTCCACGCGTCGTCGTCCCACGCGCCGACCGCGTCCATGGCCGCCGTCAGCCAAAGCGTCAGCGAGTCGACGAGGACCGTGCGGCCGGGCGTGTGTAGTAACGCGGCAAGCTGCTGCGGCGCGTCCCCGACCTCGGCCGTCTCCCACGTCGCCGGCCGACGCTCGCGGTGCCGTGCGATCCGTTCGGTCCACTCGCCGTCGCCCTCGTAGCGCGGCGCCGTGGCCGCGTACAGCACCTCCGGATCGTCCGCGAGCAACTGCTCCGCGAACGCCGACTTGCCCGAGCGCGCACCGCCGAGCACCAGCGCGCGCCACCGAGGTGTTCCGACGCTCACTGCCGAACCCCCTAAAGTATGGGTCATGGCTTTCACATGGCGGTACGAGAACGCGTCCGGTGCCGAGGTGGAGCCGGTCGTCCCGGTCGAGGGCGAGCGGGCCGCCTACCCGACCCAGGGTGACGCGGAGACGTGGATCGGCGAGAACTGGCACGAGCTGCTCGCCGCCGAGGTCGAGCAGGTGACGCTCCTGGACGACGGGGCCAAGGTGTACGGCCCGATGTCGCTCCAGGAAGCGCCCCCTGCCTGACGCCGCGGTCTCAACGCAACGCTCGCGCCTAACGCGGCGCCGCTACGGCTACAGCTTCGGCGAGGTGGTCAGCGCCGGGTCGCGCTGGACCACCGGTCCGAGGATGTCGTCGATCTGCTTGAGCAGCGCGTCCTCCAGCTTCACGCCGGCCGCCTTCACGTTCTCGGCGATCTGCTCCGGCCGGGTCGCGCCGATGATCGCCGCCGACACGTTGTGGTTCTGCAGCACCCACGCCACCGCGAGCTGGGCCAGTGTCAGCCCGGCCTGCTCGGCGAGCGGCTTGAGCTGCTGCACGCGGGTGAGCACGTCGTCGTCGAGCATCCGCTGGATGAAGTTGCCGCCGGTCGGGTCGGTCGCCCGCGATCCCGCGGGCGCGGGCTGGCCGGGCAGATACTTGCCGGTCAGCACGCCCTGCGCGATGGGCGACCAGACGATCTGGCCCAGGCCCGCCTCTTCGCTGGCCGGCACGACTTCGGCCTCGATGACGCGCCACAGCATGCTGTACTGCGGCTGCGACGAGACCAGCGGCACGCGCAGCTCCTTGGCCAGGGCCGCCGCGGCGCGGATCTCCTCGGCCCGCCACTCGGAGACGCCGATGAACAGCGCCTTCCCGGAGCGCACCACGTCCGCGAACGCGAGCATGGTCTCTTCCAGCGGCGTGCCGTGGTCGTAGCGGTGCGCCTGGTAAAGGTCCAGGTAGTCGACCTGCAGGCGGCGCAGCGAGCCGTCGATCGACTCCAGGATGTGCTTGCGGCCGAGGCCGCGGTCGTTGCGGCCCGGGCCGGTCGGCCAGAAGACCTTGGAGAAGATCTCCAGGCCCTCCCGGCGCTCGCCCTTCAGGGCCTCGCCGAGAACGGTCTCGGCGCGGGTGCCGGCGTAGACGTCGGCGGTGTCGAAGGTGGTGATCCCGGCATCCAGGGCGGCACGTACGCAGGCTTTCGCCGCGTCCGCCTCGATCTGGGAGCCGTGGGTGATCCAGTTGCCGTAGGCGATCTCGCTGACGAGCAGACCGCTTCGGCCGAGGTTTCTGAACTCCATGCGGCCAAATTACCCCTGATTCGAAGGGCGTCGCACTACGAGTCCAGAAAGAGAGCCCGTGCGCTGCGGGCCGCCAACGTACATAGGCGCGTATAGGAGCGCTTACTCGGTCTCGCCTTGGCTGCGCCCTTACCTACTTGTGCCGCGGAACGTGAGCGACGGCTTCGGCTGGCGAAGGAAGCGCGGCATCGCGGCCCGCGAGAAGGCGTAGAAGCCGGTGCCGCGGACCTCCCCGTCGCCGAACTTCTCACGCACCGCGCGCTTGACGCGCACGTTCAGCAGTACACCGAGCACGATGCCAAGGACGACCACGAGCTCCATGGCGAACGAGGCGTAGATGTAGATCCCGGTATTGCGCAGGATCAGCGTGAACCAGGCCACGACGACGACCGGCATCAGGAACTCGAGCAGCCGCAGCCGCCCGTCCACGTAGTCGCGCACGAACGCCCGCGCCTCGCCCTGGTCGCGTGCCGGGTAGTTGCGCGCGTCCCCGGACCGCATCGCCTGCCGCTGGCGCTGGTACGTACCGCTGCGCGCGGCCCGCTCGGCGCGCTTGCGCTCGCGCGGGTCGCTGGGCATGGCGCCGAGCCGCGCCTTGCGGGCGGCCTCCGCATCCTTGCGGCTCGGCGTCGGGCTGGTCTTCGACCGGTCGATCATCTGCCCGGTCGTCGCCGAGCGAGTCGGCTGCCCGTCTTGCGGCGCAGCGTCGGCCACCGCCTGGTCATCGGAACGTCGTCGGAACACGAGGGAAGCGTAAACGCTGCGCGCCCGCACACATAACCCGCCTCCCGTCCCCGTGCGACACCCGCTTCCCGTCCCCGTGCGACGCGGCGCCGGTACTGCGCCCTAGCAGGCGCCCGCCGCGTAAGGTGCCGACTAATTCACGCCTCGTTCCGCGTCCCGTTTCACAAGGGCGGTTTGGTTGGCTCAGGGCGGACGCAAAGAACTATCGTGGGCACTGACCACAAGAGCCGCCGCACGGCGCCGCTGAAGGGGGATCTGGAGGGCCCATGGCCGACGGAGTCATGAAGCGCATGTCCTTGATCTTCAAGTCCAAGGCGAACAAAGCCCTGGACAAGTACGAGGACCCGCGCGAGACGCTGGACTACGCATACCAGAAGCAGCTGGAGAACATGACGCAGCTGCGGCGCTCGCTCGCCGACGTCGCGACGGCGCGAAAGCGTATCGAACTGCAGATCAAGCAGGTTCAGCAGGACGCGGGCAAGCGCGAACAGCAGGCCCGCCGGGCGCTGGAGATGGGCCGGGAGGACCTGGCCCGCGACGCGCTGACCCGCCGGTCCGAGGTGCAGCAGCAGATCGCCACGCTTACGCCGCAGCACGAGAACCTGGTCAAGCAGGAGGAGAACCTCACCCGGGCGGTCAAGGGCGCCCAGGCGAAGGTGGACGCCTTCCGTACCCAGAAGGAGACGATCAAGGCCAACTACACGGCCGCCCAGGCGCAGACCCGCATCGCCGAGACACTCAGCGGCATCTCGGAGGAGATGGGCGACGTCGGCATGGCCATCCAGCGGGCGCAGGACAAGACGGAGCAGCTACAGGCCCGCGCCGACGCGATGACCGAATTGACCGCGTCCGGAGCGCTGGACGACCCGCTGGCCGCGCTGACCACCGGCGACGACATCGACGCCGAACTCAACCGGCTCTCCAGCGGCACCGGCGTGGACAGCGAGCTGGAGCGGATGAAGCTCGAACTGTCCGGCGGCTCGACCAAGCAGCTGGAGGCCGGCGCCTCCGGCATCGCCACCCCCGGCGCCGTCCAGGACGCCGAGGAGATCAAGGAGGGCGACTCGAAGTGATCGTCCGCATCCTCGGCGAGGGCCAGCTCGTCCTGCAGCAGGGCGCCCTCGACGAGCTGAACAAGCTCGACGACGAGCTGATGGCCGCGGTCCGCGACGGCGAGGAGGGCAAGTTCCGCGCCGCCATGGACACGCTGCTGGCCCGGGTGCGCGATCTGGGCGAGCCGCTGCCGGTCGAGGAGATCAAGCCGAGCGACTTCATCCTGCCCAGTGCCGACTCCTCGCTCGACGAGGTGCGGGACCTGCTCTCCAGCGACGGCCTGATCCCGGGCTGACCCCTCTTTCGGGCGAGCCCCGGATACATCGCGCGCGTGAGTGCGCGGCGCCCGGAGCCGCCCGGAGGGCGGGCCGCGACGAGGGAACTTCCCGGCCCGGCGGCCCGTTGTGTCGGGTAACGGTCGGACCGCCCGGTTCCGGCCGACCGCGCCCGTCGGGTACCGTGCCGTGCGTCGCAGAACGCGCACACCGCACGAGCCCGAGCCGGGGCACCAGGATTTCGGAAGGACGGCACCACCCGTGGCCAGGACGAGGTTCGCGCCAGACCGGGGTCTGACCTCCCGCATGGTCTTCGTCATGTTCCTGATCGGCCTGCTGGCCGTCGCCTTCGTCGTCGCCCTGATCGCGTTCGTGCCGGCGCGCAGCCTGCCGATCGTGCTGATCATCGCCGGCGGCATCCTGTTCGCGCAGTTCTTCTTCTCCGACAAGATCGCCGCCTTCGCCATGGGCGCGCGCCCGGTCACCCCGGAGCAGTACCCCGAGCTGCACGGCGTGGTCGACCGGCTGTGCGCCCTGGCCGACATGCCCAAGCCGCGCGTCGCGGTCGCCGAGACCCCGATGCCCAACGCCTTCGCCACCGGCCGCAACCCGAACAACGCGGTCGTCTGCGTGACCACCGGCCTGTACCAGCAGTGGAAGAGCGGCCGGCTGACCGAGCAGGAGTTCGAGGGCGTACTCGCCCACGAACTGTCTCACGTCGCGCACCGCGACGTGCTGGTCATCACCATCGCCTCGTTCCTGGGCATCCTGGCCGGACTGGTGGCCCGGATGGCCTTCTGGTTCGGCCTGGGCGGCGACCGGCGCGACGACCGGGACGGCGGGGTGCCGATCCAGCTGATCATCCTGCTGGTCTCGATCGTCACCTACGCGATCTCCTTCCTGCTGACGATGGCGCTCTCGCGCTACCGCGAGCTGGCCGCCGACCGGGCGGGCGCGCTGCTGACCGGCAATCCCTCGGCGCTGGCCTCCGCGCTGCAGAAGATCACCGGCGACGTGGCCCGCATCCCGACCCAGGACCTGCGCCAGGCCGAGCCGTTCAACGCCTTCTACTTCGCGCCGGCCTTCAACAAGGAGACCGCGAAGGGCCTGCTGTCCTCGCACCCGAGCACCGAGAAGCGGATCGAGCAGCTCTCCCGCATCTCCCAGCAGATCGGCCGCTAGTCGCGGTCGAGCCGAGCTGTACCGGCCGGCTGACACCGCGTCAGCCGGTCCGCGACATCCGCGCCCACCCGACCCGATCCGACCAAACCCGACCGACCCGACCAGGGGGACCGCCCGCATGGGATTCCTAGACACCCTGCTGGGCCGCACCAAGCCGGCGCAGCCCAATCTGGACCACCTGTTCGCGGTGCCGAACGCGGCGCTCACCCTGGAGGTGGCCGCCGGGTTCAAGCCCACCGGGTACGGCGCGGTGTGCTACCGCAAGGCGGAGGGCGGCGCCTTCGCCCAGGTCGAGTCGGACGTCGAGCAGTTGATCGAGGGCTTCGACGGCCCGAAGGTGCAGGTCTCCGCGGACAAGTACGGCTACACCTGGCTGCTGGTGCACCGTGAGCCGGAGGAGCTGTCCGACCTGGTGACCGACGTGCACGCGGTCAACTCCTCGCTGCAGGACAACGGCTTCGGCCCGTACCTGCTGTGCAGCCTGGTGACCTTCGAGGACCCGCGCGGCCGCAAGCTGGCCCTGGTCTACCTGTACAAGAAGGGCACCTTCTACCCGTTCGCCCCGCAGGCCGAGCCGAACCGGGACAACGTGCTCGAACTACAGGTCAAGACCGACATCGGCGCCGACCTGCCGCTGGAGAAGGACCTGAGCCGCTGGTTCCCGGTCTGGGGCGCGCCCGGCCTGTAGAGCCGGCTCACCGACCCGCGTTAAGGCGGGACCGAGCGGTAAGACGAACCGGCGGTAAGACAGGCCTGGGCGGTAAATGGGCCGTGTCCCGCCCAGCGGGACGCCCGCCGGGGACGCCCGCCGGGGACGTGTGCGGACGTGTGCGGACGTGTGCGGACGTGTGCCGTATGACGGCTCCTCAGTTCAGGTCGCGTTAAACGTAAGATCACGTCACACCTCTGCCACGATCGCCCCGCGAGCTTGCCAGGGCTCGTATGGTGCCCGCTACGCTCGTGCCGGTCTTCGGCGAACAGCGGGTGCGGAGGTAAACACGGTGGCAGTGGAGCCGCAGCGGGCGTCCGGGGGTGTGGAGAACGAGGCTCCCACCGTGCCGCGGCCGCGCAGCGGGGAGCCGGGACCGGACGGGGCCGCCGAGGCCGGGCGGACACCGGACGAGCAGCCGGCCGAATCGGACGGGTCCGTACCGCCACCGCGCGCCGAGTCGGTGCTGGAATCGGTCGCACTGCCGGCGAACGACGCGGCCGACGTATTGAACCCGCAGGCCGCCGCGGCCGTCCGGGACGCGATGAGCGGTCAGGACTTCGACGACTCCCTGGATCCCGCGGTCGAGGGATACGAGCCGACCGGGTCCCTTGACCAGGCCGGCGAGTCCGGGCACGGCGAACGGCACCCGTGGCCGTCCGCGCGCCGCCAGATCGGCACCGCGGTCGCGGTGCTCGGCTGGGCGATAGCGGCCTTTCTGGTGTTCCACCGCTTCCTGCCGAGCAGCGCCGGGATGGCCTCCCTGCTGGAGACCTGGCTGCCCTGGCTGGCCGGACCCACCGCGCTGCTGCTGATCGCGGCGCTGGCCGCCCGCTCGCTGCGGGCCATCCTCGCCACACTGGTGGCCACCGCCGTCTGGCTCGGCGGCTACGGACCCGAACTGTTCCCGCGCGGCGATCCGCTGCCGGCGAACCTGCGCGTGGTCAGCGAGGACGTCAACGCCTCGTCGGTGGAGCTGGCCGGGGTCGGCCGGCTGGCCTCGGCCCAGCACGCGGACATCGTCACCCTGGAGCACCTGCCGCCCTCGGTCGCCGCCTCCTCGGCCGCGCACAAACTGAACGCGGGCTACAAGTACCACGTGGCCCAGTACGAGTTCGGCGTCTGGAGCCGCTACCCGATCACCGACACGCACGCGATCGACCTGGTCGTGCAGTCCACCGCCTCGGCGGACGGCACCGACCTGGTCGCGGACGCCCCGCACGTGGTGGTCGACGCGCTGCGGGTGACCGTCACCACGCCCGAAGGCCCGTTCGCGGTGTACGTGGTGCACATCCCGCAGCCGGTGCTCGGCGACCAGGGCTTCGCGCAGGTGCGCGACCAGGCGCTCGACCGGCTGACCAAGACGGTGGCCGCGGACCGCGCCCCGAAACTGGCGATCGTCGGCGACATCAACGTCGCGCAGACCGACCGGCGCTTCTCCGATCTGAGCTCGGGTCTGGGGCTGACCTCGGCGCAGGCCGCCGCGGGCCGCGGCTTCGGCTTCACCTGGCCGGCCGAGTTCCCGGTGGTCCGGCTCGACGACCTGCTGGTGCGCGGCGGCACCCCGGTGCGCTCCGTGGTGCTTCCGGCGCTGTCCGGCGGCAAGACCCACCTGCCGATCGAGATCGACCTTCATTTCTGATCCGATCCGCGGTCATCACCGGGCTCGCTACTAAAGAAATGACGCGCTGTCGGCGACGCGCGGGCGGCTGAAGAAATGACGAGCCGCCAGCGATCCGCAGGCCGCTGACGGCTCGTCATCCGATTCTTTGATCCGGCTCTCTCCGCGTACGAACCATTGCGTACGGGCTGCGTGCCGGCCGATGCCTACGGCAGGGCGAGCATCTGCTCCAGCGCCAGGCGCGAGTAGCGCGCCGTCTCCTCGTCCACCGTGATCCGGTTGACCATCGTCCCGGCGGCCAGCGACTCCAGGGCCCACACCAGGTGCGGCAGGTCGATCCGGTTCATCGTCGAGCAGTAGCACACCGACTTGTCCAGGAAGACGATCTGCTTGTCGGGGTGCGCGTTCGCGAGCCGGCGCACCAGGTTCAGCTCGGTGCCGACGGCCCAGGAGGTGCCGGGCGCGGCCGCGTCCAGGGTCTTGATGATGTACTCGGTCGAGCCGACGTAGTCCGCCTTCTCGACGACCTCGCGGCGGCACTCCGGGTGGACCAGCACGTTGACGCCGGGGATGCGCTCACGGACCTCGTCGACGCACTCGGGGGAGAACCGGCCGTGCACAGAGCAGTGCCCGCGCCAGAGGATCACCTTCGCCTCGCGCAGCTGGCGGTCCGTCAGCCCGCCGTTCGGCTTGTACGGGTTGTAGAGCACGCAGTCGTCCGGCGACAGGCCCAGCGCGCCGACCGCGGTGTTGCGGCCCAGGTGCTGGTCGGGCAGGAACAGCACCTGCTCGCCCTGCTCGAAGGCCCAGCGCAGCGCGCGCTCGGCGTTCGACGAGGTGCAGATGGTGCCGCCGTGCCGGCCGGTGAACGCCTTGATGTCGGCCGAGGAGTTCATGTATGAGACGGGTATCACCCGCTGCGCTATGCCCAGGTCGGAGAGTGTGTCCCAGCACTGCTCCACCTGCTCGGCGGTGGCCATGTCCGCCATCGAGCAGCCGGCCGCCAGGTCCGGCAGGACGACCTGCTGGTCCGGCGAGGTCAGGATGTCGGCCGACTCGGCCATGAAGTGCACGCCGCAGAACACGACGTACTCGGCGTCCGGCCGCGCCGCCGCCTCGCGGGCCAGCTTGAACGAGTCGCCGGTCACATCGGCGAACTGGACGACCTCGTCGCGCTGGTAATGGTGCCCGAGCACGAAGACCCGGTCGCCGAGTGCGGCCTTGGCCCGCCGCGCGCGCTCCACCAGGTCCGGGTCACTCGGCGCGGGCAGGTCGCCGGGACACTCCACGCCGCGCTCGCTGCGCGGGTCGGCGGCCTTTCCGAGCAGCAGTAGAGCCAGCGGCGTCGCCGAGGGCTCGGCAAACACCTCTTCGGTCGTGACAGTCACGGCACGCCTCCCATGGCTAAAGGCAACGCGGCGGCCGGAGGACTCCCGGCCCGCCCGGCACCCGGTTTCCGGGGCCGAGCCTTTATCGTCTAACTGACGCTAAATAGCGTACCCCAGCGATGCGCACGGCGGCACGGGACTGTGCGACCATGGATCGGGGTAATCGGGCTGCGGGAGCGGAATACGGTCCCCACGGCCGATGTTCCCCCTTGCGAGCCCATAGATGGACCGCGGACTTTCGAAGGCAGGCAGACAGCATGACGGTTGAGCTTGACATCACCACCAAGCAGGACGGCATCCTCCTGACTGACGCCGCCGCCGGCAAAGTCAAGAACCTGCTGGACCAGGAGGGCCGCGACGACCTCTCGCTGCGCGTCCAGGTGCAGCCGGGCGGTTGTTCCGGTCTGCGCTACCAGCTCTTCTTCGACGACCGCGCCCTCGACGGCGACGTGGTCTCCGACTTCGCCGGCGTCAAGGTCGTCACGGACCGGATGAGCGCCCCGTACCTGGTCGGCGCCACCGTGGACTTCGTGGACTCGATCGAGAAGCAGGGCTTCACGATCGACAACCCGAACGCCACCGGCTCCTGCGCCTGCGGCGAGAGCTTCAACTAGCCGACGGCTCGGCGGCGCGAGCCGTCCAGCGCACGGCGACTACCACTCGGCGGTTGGC
>JBOHCW010000270.1:0-12388 GCA_050725375.1 Actinocrinis sp.
GTCGCGGTCAGGGTGGTCGAGCCGCCGTTGCCGACCGAGGACGCGGCCGCGCTCAGGGCCAGTCCGCCGGGGGCGGGCTGGGAGTCGGCCTTGGTGCGCAGCGCGGGTTCGATGCCTGCGTTGTACATGACCTGCTGCGCGGCCAGCGGCCAGTTGCCGCCGGCGATCTGCACGTTGCCGTTCAGGACGTTGTTGTGCGGGGAACCGGTGGACACCTGCGTCGCGCCGGTGTTGTACCAGTTCTGAGTGAAGGTGCTGTCATCGGTGTTGTTGGTGCCACCGGCGTTGGTGAAGGCCCACACGCCGGCGTCCTGGATGACGTTGTTGGTCAGGGACACATAGCGCGAGCCCTCGTCGAGGTACAGCCCGACAGTGTTGTGATTGTCGTAGATGTAGTTGTCGTCGATGACCGCGTTCGGGTTGGCGGACAGGTTGTAGATGCTGCCGCCGTCGTGGAAGACCTTCTTGGTGCCGTGCACGAGGTTGTACTTCACCACGGTGTCGGACAGGGTCGTGGGCGTGGTGTAGATCGGCTGGAAGTTGTACAGGCCGCGGTTCTGGTAGTCCTTGCTGCCGCCGGCGTCGTTCGCGCCCCAGCCCCAGCCGACGTCGATGCCGTCGTAGGCGAGGTCGGAGACCTCGTTGTGCTCGATGTCGGCGTGCGTGACGTAGGTGGTCAGGATGCCCGACATGTCCTTGTAGTCCTCGGCGACGTTGGTCACGAGGTTGTCGGTGATGGTGATGTTCTTGTTCGTCATCGCCGGGTCGGACGGGTGGTGGGCGTCCGGCTGGATGCCGCCGGCCACGACGCCCGCGCCGGAGTCGTCGGTGAAGGTGTTGTGGTGGACCGTCACGTCCGAGGCGCCCAGGCCGACGCCGGAGGCCATGGCGTCCGCGTCGTTGCCGATCCCGAGGCCGACCTGCCCGAGGTGGGTGAAGGTGTTGCCGGTGAAGGTGATGCCGCTGGCGGCGGACACCTGGACGGCGGCCGGCATCTGCGCCCAGCCGTTGCGGGCGCCCTCGAACAACGGGCAGCCGGACTGGCAGGAGGTCAGGAAGTCGGCCGGCTGCGGGAAGGCGCTCGGGATGAACGCGCCGTTCTGCTGGTCGGCGTATCCGACGTTCGTGCTCGGCGTCAGCCAGGTGGTGTACTCGAAGCGCAGACCGCTGATCGCCACGTTGGTGACCGGGTCGCTGTAGCTGCCGGAGATCTGCAGCAGCGAGGTCAGCATCGGCAGTTCCACGTCGTGGCCCTGCGGGCTCTGCCCGTCAGCGGCCTTGTAGTACAGCAGTCCGGCCTGGGGGTCCAGGTACCACTGGCCTGCGGTTTTCAGGAACGAGTAGGAGTTCTCCAGCTGCATTTTGCCGCCGGCGAAGGGGCGGGCGAGGGTGTCGTAGCCCCAGTTGTTGTTGTTCCAGGCCGGCTGCTGCATGGTGATCGCGGTGCCGGAGATCGACTGCACCGGGGCGTAGCGGTCGGTGAAGGAGTTCTGGCTCTCCACCTCGATCCGGTTCTGCCGCGGCAGCGTGGCCAGGTAGTCCAGCGCCGGGTTGACGATCGTCAGGCCGTCCGCGGTGACCTGCACGTCGCTGCGGTTGATGGTGATCGCGGCGCGCGGAGCCAGCGCGCCGTCGACGTACAGCTGCCGGGAGTCGGCGCCCTGGGGGACCTTGGCGACGTAGATGTTCGCCGCGGGGTCCGACAGGCTCCACTTGTTGACCTTCTTGCCGCCGGACAGCACCGGCTCGTCGCCGGGCGTGGCCCGCCAGGTGACGGTGTGTCCGTTGCGCCCGGAGTCGGCGCTGGTCAGCGTCCAGGGAGCGGACAGGTTGTAGGTGCCGCCGTTGACGTCGACCACCACGTCGGAGTCCGCCGACAGGCCGCGCGCGAGCAGTTGGGCCCTGGCCAGGGTGGCTACCGGGCGCGCCGTGGTGCCCGGGTTGAGGTCGTTGCCGTCCGGCGAGACGACGATGGTGGCGACCTGTCCGCCGTCGGCATGCGCGGGCGCCGCGGCGAACGCGGCTCCCGCCAGGCCGGCGGCTGCCGCAACGAACGCGGCGGTCGCCCTTCGGGCATAATGGGGCATGAGCATCCTTACTCGAGAGGGTGTTCAACCGGGTGTTTCAGGACCCGAGCTGTTCGCCTGGGCCGCGTGGCTGCGCGGTCCAGGCGAAGCGCCCGGGCGGTGTATTCGGGAAGTCGGGTGCACGCCCGTCGGCGGGCGGTCGCACCTACCGGCCGAGCCACCCGCCGTCGACCGGGATCAGTGCGCCGTGTACGTAGTCCGAGGCGGCCGAGGCGAGGAACACCGCGATGCCGGCGAAGTCCTCGGGTTTCGCCCAGCGCCCGGCCGGGATGCGATCGAGGATGGCCTGGAAGCGCACCGGATCCGCGCGCAGGGCCCGGGTGTTGTCGGTCTCGACGTAGCCGGGCACGATCGCGTTGACGTTCACCCCGCGCCCGGCCCACTCGTTGGCCAGGGCCCGGGTCAGGCCGGCGATGCCGGACTTGGCGGCGGTGTATCCGGGCACGTTGATGCCGCCCTGGAAGCTGAGCAGCGAGGCGGTGAAGACGATCTTTCCGCGCCCCTGTTCCAGCATGCGCCGGCCCACTTCGCGGCTCAGGACGAACTGGCTGCTCAGGTTGACCTGAAGGACCCGGTCCCAGTCGGCGTCGGGATGCTCGGCGGCCGGGGCGCGTGCGATGGTGCCGGCGTTGTTGATCAGGATGTCGACCGGGCGGCCGAGTTCGGCCAGCCGCGCGGCCAGGTCGCGCACGGCCTCGGGGTCGGCGAAGTCGGCACTCAGGCAGCGGCATTCGCGGCCGAGGGCGGTGACCCGCTTCTCGACCTCGCTGCCGGACGGTTCCAGGTGCGCGCTGACCGCGACGATGTCGGCTCCGGCCGCGGCCAGCGCCTCGGCGACGGCCAGGCCGATGCCGCGGCGGGCGCCGGTGACCACGGCGAGCCTGCCGGTCAGGTCGAAGGCCGCGAGGGGGGAGTGGTTCATCGGGTTTCCGTTCCTTCGGCGGCGTGCTTCTGATCGGCAGAGCCCTGTTCGGCACTGTCTTCTCCGGCGCCGCAGTCGATCAGGACCTTCATGACGCCGGCGCCGGATTCGAGGGCGTGGAACGCCTGCGCGGCGTTGTCGATCGGTTCGACGCGCGAGATGAGCTCCTGCGCGGGGATCGCGCCGTCGGCCAGCAGCCGCGCGGCCTGTTCGAAGTCGGTGCGCTCGTAAAGGCGCGCGCCGAGCAGGGTCAGCTCGCGCCAGAAGAACCGGTGCAGGTTCACTTCGCGCGGTGCGGTGTGGATGGCGACCTGGACCAGACGGCCGCGCGTGGCCAGGGAGTCGACCGCGGTGGTCACCCCGGCGGCGGCGCCGGAGACCTCGAAGGCGACGGCCGCTCCGGCGGTCTCAGTCCACTGATCGACGACCTCTGTCATGTTCCGGGTGAGCGGATCGACGGCGGGCACACCGACGCGTTCGGCCACCCCGCGCCGGTACGCGTCAGGCTCCGCCAGCAGCACGTCGGCTCCGGTGCGCTGGGCGACCAGCGCGATGAGCACGCCGATCGGGCCGCCGCCGACGACCAGTACCTTCTCGCCCCGCTGCACTTCGGCGCGGCGCACGTCGTGGACCGCGACAGCCGTGGGCTCGACCAGGGCGGCGTGTTCCAGGGACAGCCCGTCGGGCAGGGCGACGAGCGCGCGTGCGGGCACGATCCAGGTGTTCTGCAGCGAGCCGGGCGCGTCGATGCCGAGGAACACCAGCCGGTGGCAGATGTGCGTGTGCCCCGCCCGACACGCCGGACACTCGCCGCACCAGTCCAGCGGCATGACGGTGACCGGCTGGCCGGCCCGCCATCCGTCGACGCCTTCTCCGAGGGCTGCGACGCGTCCGGACATCTCGTGGCCGATCACGGCGTGCGGCCCCACCCGCGCGTCCATGTCGCCGTGGAAGATGTGCAGGTCGGTTCCGCAGATCCCGGTGTAGGCCACCTGCACCGCGACGTGTCCGGGCGGGGGCGGCGCGCTCGGGGCGGGTTCGACGGTCAGGGTGCGGGCTGCGGTGTAGGCGACGCGTCGCGCGTTCACGGGTGACTCTCCTCGGAAAGGTGCCAGATCTCGGGCAGGTCGGACCAGTGGCCGCCGGTTCCGGCGTCCGGCCAGGGTTGCTGGCACGGGTCGGTCAACTTCCACCAGCGCTGGGTATCGGGGTCGGCGGCGATGGTGGCCATGTCCGCGTTGAAGTCGTCGCCGTGGTACTCGAAGTAGGAGAACAAGGTGTCTTCGCGTAGGAAGATGCTGTAGTTGCGTATGTGAGCGGCCTGAAGCGCGGCCTCGACGCCGGGCCAGACCTGCCGGTGCAGCGCCAGATACTCCTCACGGTGGTCGGGGCGCAGCCGAATGGTCTGGGCGATGCGTTTCATGCGCTCTCCTGGCGGGGTGTTCCGGATAGGGCCGCAGCGTCGTCGAACCGGTAGATGCGTGTGGCGTTGGCACGCAGCACGGCACGCGCGGACTGGGCAGGGAAGGCGCTGAGCGTGTCGCGTATCAGGTCGAGCCACGCGCGGTAGTCGGTGGCCAGCGTCATCACCGGCCAGTCACTGCCGTAGAGGCAGCGTTCTGGGCTGAAGATGTCCAAGGCGGCGCGCAGCACGTCCGCGGTCCGGGTGCGTGAAGTGTCGGCGGGAAGTTCGGTGGCCAGGCCGGAGAGCTTGCACACGACGTTGTCGTGCTTGGCCAGCCGTGCGAGCGCGCCGCGCCATGCGGTGTTGCCGGCTCCGTGCGCGGATCGGGGTTTGCCCGCGTGGTCGAGGATGATCGTGGTCTGCGGGCAGGCGGCGGCCAGCTCGGTCAGTTCCGGCAGTTGGCGGTCGCGAACGCAGGCGTCGAACGGCAATCCGGCATCGCCGAGTGCGCGGACGCTCGCGCGGAAGTGCTCGTGTGAGGTGAAGCCGCGCGCTTCGTCTTGCAGGTTGCGCCGCACGCCGACGACGAAGGGGTCTGCGGCGTGCCGCCGGATCGCGGGCCGCGCGAGATCGGGCCGTTCGAGCGCGACGTTGGCGACGGCGCCGCGGATCCAGGGATGCGTCAGCGCCGCGCTGCGCACCCACGCGATCTCCGCTTCGGCGTCGCTCGCGGAGGCTCCGGCTTCGACGAAGATCGCCTCGACCGGTTCCGGCAGCGCCGCCAGCAGCACCTCGGCGGTGTGCGGGCGGTTGAGCGGCGGCGCGTCGGCCAGCCAGGGATAAGACAGGTGCTGCGGATTCCAGAAATGGACGTGGGCGTCGATCACGGTCTGCTCGTCGCGCCCCGCTGGAGCCGGTTCTTCCGGCGCGCTGTTCACGGAGCCGTCCTCGGATCCTGGTTCTCGGGGCGGCCGCTGATCCAGCCGACGTCGCGCACCGGGGCGAGTACCTGCTCGACCTCGCGCAGCAACTGCTCGTCGAGCGGCTCGCCGATCCACCGCACGTTGCGGCGCACCTCGTCAGGGTGCACAGCGCCGACGACGGTGCTCGCTACCGCTCCGGTGGCGACGGAGAACTGCAACGCGAGACGCGCGAGTTCGGTGCCGCGCCGCCGACACAGCTCGGCCGCGGCGGCGCAGCGTTCGAGCACGCGCGCCGGAGCCGGGTGCCAGGGCGGCGGACCCTGGTCGGTCAGGGCGCCCATGGCCAGCGGCGCCGCGTTGACGACGCCGACGCCCTGTTGGGCGAAGCGGTCGCGCCACCCGGCGAGCCGCCGGTCCTGGAGGGTGTACTGGCAGTAGGACATGACAGCGTCGACCGGGCTCTTGCCGGCGACGTAAGCGAGAGCGGGCAGGGGATAACCGGTGATCCCGACGTAGCGCACCAGGCCCTCCTCCTGTAGCCGGCGCAGCGCGGGCAGAGTCTGTTCGACGACCTGGTCCAGGTCGCCGAACTCGATGTCGTGGCACTGCACCAGGTCCAGGTGGTCGGTGCCCAGCCGTTCGAGGCTTTCGCGCACGCTGGGCCCGACCCGTTCGGCGGTGAAGTCGAACTCCGCGTCGCCGTAGCGGCCCACCTTCGTGGCCAGCACGTAGCTGGAGCGCTCGATGCCGCGCAGCGCCTTGCCGAGCACCGTCTCGGCGCGCGTCAATCCATAAAAGGGCGAGACGTCGAAGAAGGTGACGCCCAGCTCCAGCGCGGTATGCACCGCGTCGATGCCGTCCTGTTCGGCGAACGTGCCGAAGACGCCGCCCAGGGGCGAGGCGCCGAATCCGAGCTCGGATACCTCCAGCTCCGTGGTGCCGAGCGCGTGTCGCTGCATGACCATCACCTCCGAGGGTGGACCCGGGCCGGCGGGGTCCGTGGCGTGCGGCGTTACTCCGTGGCGTCGCTTTGCTGGTCGAACGGCGTGCTGTAGGACGGCGTGCGGCTGCGCAGGTCGAGGCGCAGGGTCAGCCGGATACGGGTGGAGGGCGGCAGCTCGACGGTGAGCCAGGGCCCGTCGGCCAGTATGGACGCAGTGGTCTGCTGCGGCTGGCCGTGGCCGTAGTCGTACAGGTCGCCGATCCAGGACGGGTCGTCGCAGGCGGTGTAGGACACGGCGCGGATGTCGTGTTCCGCGAAGGCCCCGGCCTGTACGATCACCCGCCGGGTGTTTTCGGGGTCGAGGTTGATCAGCTCCAGCTCGGTGGCCTGCGGGTCGATGCCGTGCACCAGGGCGGCGACCCGCGCGGGCAGCCCGGGACGGCGCGCGTCGGCGTCGTAGTAGCGCACCCGGGCCTGTTGCAGTCCTCCGTTGTAGATCACCTGAGGTCCGCCCCAGGTCAGCTGGACCAGAGCCTCGGTGACCACGGGGTTGGACTGCTCCCACAGGTGGATGTCGGCCTCGGGCACCTCCAGGCCGCGGTAGTGCTCCATCCGGGCCAGCCGGTGTCGAACCTGGGCCTGGGCGGCGGCCAGGATCCGCTCCGGGTAGCCGGGGTCGTCCCCGGCCAGGAAGGCGAACCAGGGCTCTTCGTGCCCGGCCTCCTCCTTGCTGCGGAAGGAGCGCACGGTGCTCCAGTCGTAGCCGCTGGCGGCGCGCAGCTGTTCGAGGCGTTTGCGGTCCGCGTCGCTCGCGCTGTGGTGCCACAGGGCGGCGGGCACCGCCATGAGCATCGGGTTGTAGTCGAACCAGCCCTGGTCGCCGTAGCGGAAGGGCACGTGCAGGGTCGGGGTGTTCATGTCCTCGGCCAGTTGCACGCTCCAACGCGAACGGATGCTGGAGTCCGATTCGGTGAAGGCCATGGTCTTGCCGTGCGAGATGACCTCGTCCAGGGCGGGGCGCACCATGTCGAGATAGCCGTCGTCTCCGGTGGCGGCGGCCCCGGCCAGGGCGGCGACCAGCGCGGCCTGCCCGACGCTGTACCAGCCGTGCGGCCAGTTCCAGCCGTAGTGCCCGCCGTACCAGCGTCCTTCGAGCAGGCCGCCGACCGTGCCGTCGGGCGCGACGTTGTCGGGGATGACGCCGCGGTTGGCGGCGGCGCGCTCGCGCCAGGCACCGACGTACTCTGCGATCCAGTCGCGGAAGCGCTGCTCGCCGGTCAGGATCAGGGCGTTGTGGACGAGGCCGGCGGCGGCCAGGTTGACCGCGGTGTCGCCCACGCCCATGCGCCGTGCCATCTCGCCGTTCAACCGCGGGTCGAGCGCACGCTCGGGTTCGGGGGCGTCGTCGGGCAGCAGCCAGGCCAGGGGGAAGCCGTACGCGGCGGCCTCCTTGGGCAGCCACGGATAGTTCTCGCCGTCGAACAGGCCCTCGCGCTGGAGATCGCTGCCGTTGTGCGGCCGGCTGATGATGCGGTGTTCGGGGTCGTAGTTGCCGTGCGCCGGATCCATGTACAGCTCGGCGAAGCGCAGGGCGCGCTCGCGCCAGCGGTCCGGGCGGGCCATGCACAGGAAGTAGAACAGCAGCAGGCTCTCGCCCTGGTGGAACCAGTCGTATCCGCGTTCGTACTCGTCGCGCAGCATGCCCAGCTCGGTCAGCTGCGCGGTGACGCCCTCCCAGTGGTGCTCGGAGGCGGCCAGCAGGTCGTCGGCGCCGCCGAGCAGGTACAGCTGGGGCCAGTTGAAGAAGACCTCGTAGAAGTCGTCCACGCCGTCGCGGCTGGTCATCGCGCCGGTGTAGTTCAGCCGTCCGTCCGGCCCGGTGTAGTCGGCGGCGAACCGGCGCCAGGCGCGGTCGAGCAGGTCGAACAGTTCGCGCTGCGCGACGGCCCAGCCCGGCGGTTCGAGCAGCGGTACCGAGGCGGTGATCGCGGGTTCCATGCGGGGGCTTCTCCGTTTCGGGCAAGGCGGCGTCGGCGCCGGCGGCTGAGCCGCGGGCGGCGGGCCGCTCGAGGTGGTGCGGGTGCTGCGGGTCGGTCAGTCCTTCGTGGCGCCGGCGAGCATTCCGGTGACCAGGAAGCGTTGGGAGAACAGGAACACGACGAGCACCGGGGTGATCGCCAGCAGTGTGGCCAGCGCGAGTTCCGGGCGCTCGACGGCCAGCCCGCCAACGGTGGGGTTGAACTGCGGCACGTCGTCGAGCAGCGTGCCGAGGCCCACCTGGACCGGGAACTGGTCGCTCTGCGGCAGCAGCACGTAGGGCAGGAAGTAGTTGGTCCAGTTCGCCACGAAGCTGAAGAACCCGACCAGTGCGACCACCGGGGCGGCCAGGGGCAGCGCGACGCGGCGGAACGCGCCGAACTCCGAGCAACCGTCCAGGCGGGCGGCGTCCATCAGGTCGCGCGGCAGCGCCGTGGAGAAGTAGATGTAGGTCAGGTACACCCCGAACGGATAGAACGCGTACGGCAGGATGATCGACCACATGGAGCCGATCAGGTGCACCGCGTTGACCTCCAGGAACAGCGGCACCACGAGCGTCGCGTTGGGCATGAGCATCACCACGAGTGTGGCGATCAGCAGCGTGCGCCGGCCGCGGAACTCGGTCATGGCCATCGCGTAGCCGGCCGGGATCGCCACCACGAGGGTGAGTACCAGCGCGCCGAACGAGTACACGGCGCTGTTGCGCAGCCACATGAAGATCGCGTCGCCCTGGAAGGCCGTCAGCGCGTCCCAGTTCGCGCGCAGCGCGTGCCAGGAGCCGAACGAGAGCGGGTTGGTGCGCACCAGTTGGTCGTCGGTCTTGGTGGCGGCCAGGATCAGCCACAGCACCGGCAGCACGAAGAAGACCACGAACAGCAGCAGCACGAGCGCGGGCAGCGGGTTGAGCGAACCGCGCCGCGCACGCCGCGCCGCTCGCGGCCGCGTCGGCGCGAGCGCGGCGGGCACGGTCCGGGTGTCAGTCGGCATCGAAGAACCCCGATCGGGCGACGAACAGCGCGGCGGCGACCAGCCCGAGCACCAGCAGCTCCACCGAGATGGCCGCGGCGGTGTTCACGTTGTTGTTCTGGAAGGCGAAGTCGTAGGACAGCTGGTTGGGCGAGTAGTCCCGGCCGGCCACCCCGAGGCTGGCCTGGGAGAGCAGTTGCGGTTCGACGAACAGCTGGGTGCCGCCGGCGAACGCGAGGATCGCCATGTACACGATCCACTTGCGCAGCAACGGGATCTGGATGTGCCGGGCCGTGCGCAGCGCCCCGGCGCCGTCGATCCGCGCGGCTTCGAGAATGTCGGCGGAGATGTTGTTCAGCGCCCCGTACATCACCACGATCCACCCGCCGGCCCCGGTCCAGAACGCGATCAGGGTGAACAGGATCGGCAGGTGGCCGGGGGCGATGACCTGGCCGAAGGTGTCGTAGCCGAGCGCGCGCAGCAGGAAGCCGACCGGGCTGACGCTCGGGTCGAGCAGGAACAGCCAGACCATGACGCTCGCGGCCCCGGCCAGGGCGCCGGGGATGTAGTAAAGGAACCGCAGCGCGCGGCTGACGCCGCGGGCGGCCAGCCGGTGCAGCAGCAGCGCGAGGACTACCACGCACACGACCAACGAGATCAGCCAGAACAGCAGGTAGAGCGCTATGTGTCCGATGGCGGGCAGGTAGCGGAAGTCGCTCGCCGCGGCGGTGAAGTTCGAGAAGCCGGTGAACTTCGCGTCGGCGTCGGTGAACGCGAAGTAGATCGCGTATCCGGTCGGGATGACGCCGAAGGCGATCAGCAGCACGGTATAGGCGGCGACGAACCCGTGCCCGGCCCGGCCGGGCCAGGGCGCGCGCTTTGCGGTGCGCGGCGCCCCGGCCCGGCTGGTTGAGGAGGTCGCGCTCACTGGACGGTGACCTGGTATCCGTCGGAGCGGGCGTAGTTCGCGATCGCGGTCTGCCAGGCGGGCAGCAGCGAGACGATGCTCTTGCCGGCGGTCAGGCCCGGAGTGACCGTGGCCGCCCAGATCGCCTCCTGGCTGAACTGCCCGTAGCCCCAGCCCTGCCACACCTGGTTCGCCGCGGCCTGCAGCGTCGCGGTGATGTCGCCGGAGTAGTACCCGGAGGAGGCCTGGCCGGTCAGCCAGGTCGAGGCCGCCGCCTTGTAGGCCGGGTAGCCGGGGGCGAGTTTGCCCTGGTAGTCGTTCGAGGTGGTCACCCAGGTCATGAACGCGGTCGCGGCCTTGAGGTTCGCGCTGTGCGCGGACAGCAGCCAGGTGCCGCCGCCGACGTTGCCGACCGTGGGGGTGGAGTCGCCGGACCACTGCGGCAGCGGGGCGACCGCGACCTGGCCGGCGGGGGTCTTGAACGAGCTCTGGAACACCGCGCCGCCGAACCAGGCCGGCCCGGGCAGCATCAGGATCTTGTCGGCCTGGTTCTTGTCGAAGTCCGAGGAGAACACGCTGCTGAGCGACATGGTCTTGTTCTTGATCAGCGTGTCGAGCAGCGTCGCCATCTTCGTGCAGTCGGCGCTGGTGGTGTTGACGGTCACGGCCTTCGGGCCGGTGATCTGGTTGGCGCCGCACTTGCTCGCCCACATGAACACCTCGGGCGTCCAGGTGTCGCCCGCGCTGCCCACGAGGTAGCCGGGATGCTCGGTCGCGACCTTCTCACCGAGCGCCTGGTACTGCTCCCAGGTGGTGGGCACCTGGTAGCCCCACTGCTTCAGCAGCTTGGCGTTGTACCAGAGCACCGTCTGCGAGAGATCGTTGCGCAGGCAGTAGACGGTGCCGTTCACCGTGCACGGCTCGTTGGCGCCGGTCGCCCAGCCGTCCAGCGTCGACTGCGGGATCAGGCCCTTGTTGAGCGGCGCGAGGAATCCCGACTGCACGGCCCAGGCCGCCTCGTTGTTCTGCGAGCTGAACACCACGTCGGGCCAGCCGCCGCGGGTGCGGTTGAACAGGCTGACCTTGGTCTGCAGGTAGTTCGAGCCGTTGGCGTCACCGTCGTAGGTGACGATTTTCATCTTCACCTCAGGGTGCTGCGTCTGGTACAGCTTCGCGGCCTGCAGGCGGTCCGAGTCGACCCACACCGTCAGCGGCCCGTTGGACTGCGCCGCGGGCTTGAAGCCGTCGGCGCCTCCCGAGCCGCCGCCGGTGGTGCTCCCGCCTCCGTTGCCGCAGGCCGCCAGGGCGGCCAGGATCAGCGCGCCGGCGGCGGCGAAGGCGCCGCCCCTGCGCAGGCGGCCGAGGCCGGATCTGCTCGCGCGCTCGGCGCGCGGTTTCGCTCTCATCGGTTGACTCCACTGCGTTGTGGCGCCCGTGCGCCGACGTGCGGCTCGGGCAGGTCGGAAAATAGGTCTGACTCATTCGGCTGTCGCGGCGGTATGCCGCGCGACGTCCGGGACACGTGGTGCGGAGCGTGGCGCCGTCGAGGGAAGTGGCGCCTCGGTGACTCATAACAACGGCCGGACGGGGTCATCGTCAAGAGGATGAGCATGCCTATTTCTAAGATTTTTTTACGCGCCCGTCGCATCCTTCCGACTGTATGTCCGAGTTGGGGGTGTTATTGGCACTGTGGAGTCTCAGATAGGTCGTACCTATATTGGCTCTTCGGCGAGTTATATGTATGCTCTGGCATACGGAGAAAGATCGGCCATACTTCCGGTGTGGTCCACGACGAAGGAGGCACGCCGGTGGATGGCGCGCCCGTACTGGCGGTACCCGGCAGCTCGGCCCGCGACCGGGACGGCGCGGCGCCCGCCGGCGCGTACCGGCCCGGCTACGAACTGATCGCCGAGCAGATCCTGCAGCTGATCGCCGAGCTGAAGCTCGAGCCGGGCGACCGGATGCCGACCGAGGTCGAGCTGGCCTCGCAGCTGGGCACCAGCCGGACCGTGGTGCGCGAGGCGATCAAGATCCTCTCGGCGCTCGGGCGGGTGCGGGCGCAGAAGGGCCGCGGCCTGTACGTCGCCGACGACGAGGGGATGCTCGGCCCCTCCCGGTGGGGCGGGTTCTTCCTGCCCACCGATCTGGACCACGTGTACATGCTCTTCGAGTTCCGCCGCGTGCAGGAGGTCTCGGCC
>JBOHCW010000271.1:0-4966 GCA_050725375.1 Actinocrinis sp.
GTCTTGGTCAGTCCGATCGCCTGGACCAACGGCTCGGCTACAAGGTCGGCTGTCATGCGGTGCAGCGTAGAGATTACGGCAGCGTTCTGCAAAAGATTTGCGATGGGCTGAAATATTCTCGCAGTGCTGCGCTCCAAGGGATGGGCGGAGAAAGTTCAGCACCATTACTGACGAGGGATGTCAGTTGAGATCCGGATGCTTGCGAAGTGCCCTTAGATCGCCATCGCCACTCCCCCGCACCCGTCTCGGCGCCCTTATCCGGGTCCGAGTCCGGTCACCGACGCACTGAGCGCCTTCTGGCCACGGCCGCGTTCGTCACCGCGCTCGGCAACAACGTCCAGCTCATCGTCGGCGCGCTGCTCACCCTCAACGCCGATCACACGATGATGGCCGTCGGCTGGCTGTTCGTCGCCGTGGCCGCGCCACAGGCGCTGTTGTCGCCCTTGTGCGGCCGGCTGGCGGACCGTGCGGACCGGCGCCGGCTGTGGATCGGCTGCGACTCGGCCAGCGCGCTGCTGGCCCTGGCGCTGCCGGTGTGGCTGGGCCTCGGCGGCGCGCAGACGGCGGGGGTCTATCTGAGCAACTTCGCACTCGCGCTGGTCAGCGCATTGTTCATGCCGGCCAGCAACGCACTGGTCAAGGAACGGATCCGCCCGCGGCGGCTGCGGCATTTCAACGCGAACTACGAGATGGCCATGCAGGCCGGGATGCTGCTGTCGGCGACGGTCGGCGGTCTGGCCGTGCAGGCGTTCGGGGCGCAGGCTCTGCTGATCTTCAACGCAGGGACCTTCGCGGTCAGCGCGCTGTGCGTGATGGCGATTGGCCGGGCGACGTCGACAGCGGTTCAGGCGTCTGACGGCACTGCACGAGCGGATGCGGCGACGCAGGTGCACGTTAGGGCGACGGCGGGCGCGCCGCGCGTTCCCCTCGGCCGCCTGATCGTTCTTTACGCGCAGGGAAGCATCGTCGTGACGGTGTTCAACGCGCTGCTGCCGGTGCTCGTGCTCGGCGAGTTGCATCACGGTACCGGCGCGTACGGGCTGCTCGATGCGTTAGGCAGCCTCGGCTTCCTCTTCGCGACCGGTGCATATCGCGTGCTGAGCCGGCGCGCGGATGACCGCCGGATCGCGGTGTTCGGGTTCCTGCTGTGCACGGTGCTCCTGGTCGCGCAGTCTCTCGACGGGCTGGTCAGCCTGGCGGTGGGGGTGCCGGTGGGGGCGTTCTGCTTCGGGCAGGCCCGGATCGCGTCGCGCAACCTGTTGATGGGCACGGTGGACACGGCGCGGGCCGGGCACGCGTTCGGCCTGGCCAACGGCGGCTCGCTGGCCGCGACGGCGGCGGTGATGCCGCTGGTCGCGGCGGTGACCGATCACACCGACGCGCGCTGGGGCTTCGGCACGATCGCGTCGATCAGCGCGCTGACAGTACTGGCCGCGGCGCTCCCGCTCGGGCGGCGGCTCACGGGTGAGCCGGCGGCCGAGCCGTTGCCCGCCGCGTCTCTCGCGGCGAGCGTGACGTACGCTGCTGAACCGTGATCCTTCGCCGCCCCGCCAGCGTAAAGCAACATATTTATGCTTCAGGCGGCCGCGTGCGTGGAAGGCCGGTCGAATGAGCAGCGGCAGTCGGGCGGTCGTCGACCTGATCGCCGCGCGAAAGGCCGAGGGCTCCGTGCCCGGGGCGCGCACGGACACGGCACGGCTGGCGCTGGTGGTCGAGGGCGGCAGTTCGCGCGGCGCGTTCTCCAGCGGGATGACGCTGGTGATCGAGCAGTTCGCCCTGTTGGACTGCTTCGACGCGCTGTACGGCTCGTCGGCGGGCGCGCTCAACGGCGCGTGGCTGCTGTGCGGGCGGGCGCAGCGCAGCATCAGCGCCTGGTGGGATCCGCGGGTGATGCCCAAGGTGATCAATCCGCGGCGCGCGCTGCTCGGACGTCCGATCGTGGATACGCGGCTGCTGGTCGAGCACGTGTACGTGAACGTGTTCCCAATGGGTTTCGAGGACATCCTGGCCGGCCGGGTCTCGTTCCATCCGCTCGGCACCGACGCGCGGACCGGCGAGTCGACGGATCTGCGTCCTTACCTCGCGGACGTGCCCTCGCTCCAGCTCGCGCTGCGGGCGTCCACGTGTCTGCCGGTGCTGGCCGGCCGGCCGATCGCGCTCGGCCCGTCGCGTTACGTGGACGCGGGGGTGGCCGAGACGGTGCCGATCCTCACCGCTCTCAAGCAGGGTGCGACGCACGTCGTGGCGCTGCGCACGCGCCGCGAGGACGAGATGCCCGGCCCGCCGAGTCCGATGGAACGGCGTTTCGTCGGCCGGTATATGGCGAAGCACGCGCCGGGTGCGCTGGACGTGTGGATGTCGCGGCACGAGCGGCGCCAGGACGAGGAGCGGGCCTTGCGTGAGCACCCGGCCGTGTTGCAGATCAGGCCGCCGGCCGGAGCTCCCGAGATGGGGCGCGTCGAGCGTGGCGGCGAGGTGTTGCGGCAGGCGGTCGCGTTGGGGCGGGCCGAGGCGATGGCCGCGTTCGGGCCGGCGCTGACCGTGGGCGCGTCGGCCGACGGTACCGTCGTGCCGGGTCCGGCGCGGCCCGATGATCTGATTTCAGAAGCCTGACGGCCGTATCCGACGGATCGTCAGATCAGAGTCGAAGCCGGTGCCAGAGCCGGAACGGCTAGGGCCAGGGGGCGATTGAGATCAGAGCCGGGGTCAGAACAGCGACATCTGGCCGTCGTCGGCCTCGGCGGGCTGCTTCGCGCCGCGTCGGCCGTTGAGCGCGAACAGGTCGTCGGTGCCCTCGTCGGGATCGGGTAGGCCGTACTTGGCGAACGCGGCACGCGCCCGGCGGCCGATCTCTTCGCGGTAGTGCAGTGGCGCTTGCGAGCCGCTTGAGTACAGCTGCGCGTAAGACGGCGCGAGGTCGGGGTACTCGCGGCGTAGCCAGTCGAAGTACACGTCCTTGACGCCGTGCGGCATGTAGAGCGGCGTGAACAGCACACTGGTCGCGCCGGCGTCGGCGATCGCGGCGGCCATCTCTTCCAGTTGCGCGGGCGAGTCGGTCAGCTGCGGCAGGATCGGGCCGACGAACACCGCGCAGTCCATGCCCGCCTCGCGGATGGCGCGGACGGTGGCCAGGCGCGCGGTCGTGGTCGCGGTGCCGGGCTCGACGGACTGCTGGAGCCTGTCGTCCATCAGCGAGATGGAAAGCCCCAGGTTGACAGTCATCTTCGCGCCGGCCCGGGCGAGCCGGTCCAGATCGCGCCGGATGATCGTGCCCTTGGTCAGGATCGAGAACGGGATCTTGAAGTCGGTGAGCGCGTCGATGATCCCGGGCATCAGCGCGTAGCGGCCCTCGGCACGCTGGTACACGTCGGTGTTGGTACCGAACGCGACGCGCGGCGGCAGTCTGCGCTTGCGGGCCAGTTCCTCGCGCAGCACGTCGACGATGTTGACCTTGACGATGATCTCGCGGTCGAAGTCCTCGGCCATGTTCAGTTCGAGGCGGGTGTGCGTGGCGCGCGCGAAGCAGTACTGGCACGCGTGCGTGCAGCCTCGGTACGGGTTGATCGTGTACTCGCCGGGGAGCATCCGCGCGTCATTCGGCACGTGGTTGAGCGCGGTCTTGGCCAGCACCTCGTGGAAGGTGACGTTCTGGAACTCGGGCGTGCGTACGCTGCGCACCAGTGTGTTCAGCTTCGCGAGGCCGGGCAGCGCAGCACCGTCGACACGGTCCACGCGCTGCGCGTCCCATCGTATCGACCGGTGCTCACCCGTCGATGGTTCCTCAGTCGTCATCGCTGTGCCTTCACCCACCCGTATACCGCGTATACCCGTAAGCCCGTGTGTCGCTCGGTGTCTAAAGCTTGCTCTCACCGATGACGTCGCGAAATTCCGGACGTGCGTGCACGAAGCGCTCGACGGCGGAGCAGCGGTTCGCCACGGTCACGCCCTCTGCGCGCAGGTCGGTGAGCGCCTCGCGGATCAGGATTCCCGCCAGGCCCTTGCCCCGGTACTCCTCCTGGACGACGGTGTGGGTCAGTGTCACATGGTCGGCATTGCGCTCGTATGCCAGCAGTCCGGCCGACTTGTCGTCCTCGCGGATCTCGTAGAAGCGGTCCTCGGCGTCGTGCACGACTGTCGTCGTGCCATCCCCGCTGGTCCACAGTGTCGTCGCGTTCATCGCTCGCACCTGCGCCTTTCCGTGTCGTCGTTGCAGACGCAACCCCGAGTGCACATGCTTTCATTCCGCACCGACACTCGTCGGCGACTATCCGACACCGTCGTTGCGCAGGCCCGGATGCTACGGCCCCCAGCCACCGTCCCCGGTGTCGGGACCGCCGGAACGCCTTTCGTTGGTGATCCGGCACCACGTCGACGCACTCGCGCGCGACGCGTAAATGACAGGCCCTGTGTGGACGGCGCGCCATAGGGTGCAGGCGTGATCGATACCGAAGCAGCCAACGCGGCAAGAGACGACGATGACGGCGCCATCACGGCCGGCGGCGAGGACAACGACACGCGTCCGCCGGATGTGGTCGGCGGCGAGAAGGCCACGCTCGTCGCGTTCCTCGACTACCTGCGCGAGGCCGTGGCGGTGAAGGTCGAGGGCGTGGCGGACGATGCGGCCCGGCGTCCCGGGGTGCGGTCGGGGACGAGCCTGCTCGGGTTGCTCAAGCACCTCGCGGGCGTGGAGCGCGTCTGGTTCCAGTGGGCGTT
The DNA here is from genome assembly GCA_050725375.1 of Actinocrinis sp. GTDB lineage: Bacteria > Actinomycetota > Actinomycetes > Streptomycetales > Catenulisporaceae > Actinocrinis. The sequence goes on from JBOHCW010000271.1 coordinate 4,714, forward strand.
CGAGGGCCGTGACCCGTCCCCTGACCTGGACATGGACCCAGCGGACTCGGACACGGTGGCGTCGCTGCTGGTCGACTACCGCGCGGCGGCGCGGCGCTCGAACGAGATCATCGCGGCCTGCGACGACCTGGGGCGCGTCTCCGTGCGGACAGAACGGTCGCTGCGCTGGATCCTGGTGCACATGATCGAGGAGACCGCGCGGCACGCCGGCCATGCCGACATCCTGCGCGAGCGGATCGACGGCCTGACGGGC
>JBOHCW010000272.1:0-3313 GCA_050725375.1 Actinocrinis sp.
GGGCCGATCGCGCTGTGCGAGGTGCAGGGTTATGCGTACGAAGCGGCGATGCACGGTGCTGATCTACTCGACGCGTTCGACCCGGCGAGCGGCGCCGGCGACGGAGGCGACAACGGCGCGTTCGCGCACCGGTTGCGCGGCTGGGCGGCGGACTTGGCGGTCCGGTTCCGTGAACAGTTCTGGGTCCAGGACGCGGACGGCCCGTTCCCGGCCCTGGCGCTGGACGGCAAGAAGCGGCCAGTCGACGCGCTGACCAGCAACATCGGCCACCTGCTCGGCACAGGTCTGTTGGATGAGCGAGAGACAGCGCTCGTACTCGACCGGCTGACGAGTCCGGCGTTGAACAGCGGTTTCGGCCTGCGCACCATGTCCGCGCGCGACGGCGGCTACTCGCCGCTGAGCTACCACTGCGGCTCGGTCTGGCCGCACGACACGGCCATCGTCATCCGCGCGATGTCCATGGCGGGCCACGGCGCGCGGGCCGTGAGCCTGATCGACGGACTGCTGGCGGCGGCCGAGCGCTTCTCCTGGCGGCTGCCCGAGCTTTACGGCGGCGACGCGCGCGCCGACGTCCCACGTCCGGTGCCGTATCCGGCCGCCTGCCGGCCGCAGGCGTGGGCAGCCGCGTCGATCGGCGCGATGACGCAGGCGTTGCTGGGCCTGGAGATGGACGTCCCCGGCGGACGGGTCGCATGTCGGCCGGTCGAGCCAAGCCCGTTCGGCGCGTTACGGGTCGATGGGCTCGTCCACGGCTGACGGATCGAACCGGATCCCGGCGGTTCGCGTTACAGGTGCGAACGCAAGGGAGAATGCCATGTGGTGGCGAGGGATAGTCGGCGTCGTGATGTGCGCTGTCGGCGGACTGTGGATCGGGCAGGGCTCGGGCGCGGTGCGCGGTTCGATGATGACCGGGCACAGTCAGTACACCGCGCTCGGCGTGGTGGTCGTGGTCGTCGGTCTGGCGATGCTGGTGTGGATGGGCGTGCTCATCGTCCGCCGGGCCGGTGCGGATCAGGACCTTCAATAAGGACTCTGCTTTGAGGATGGGGTGCTAGGCCGACGCGGCGCAGTCCTGTATGGTTCGGCACTGCGCGGCCGCAATGGGCTGCGCGGTAAGGGGGATATAAGCACCGATGAGCACCACCTCGGTTCTGCTCAGGGCCTCGCTTCGGGTGCTGCGCGGCAACAAGCGGTTGATTGTGTTCCCCGTGATGTCGATAACGGCCGAGGCAGTTGTTATCGCTGCGTTCGTCGTTGCGTACCTGGTGATGAGGCACGGGTCTGCTATCGACTCCGCCCGCCCTAGCATCGCAGGGTACGGATTGGGCGTGCTGTGCTATCTCGTGCTGACCGCCGTGAGCGCATATGTCAACGCGGCGCTCCTGATCGCTGTCGGCCAGACCATGGACGGCGGAGAACCGAGCGTCGGCGGCGCGCTGCGCAGCGCATCGCGCGTGCTGCCGTCCATTCTCGCCTGGTCGGTGATGAGCGGCACGGTTGGTTTGCTCATCCGGGCGCTCGACCGCCGGGTGCCGATCATGTCCGCCGTTCTCGGTGCGTCGTGGTCCGTCCTGAGCTTCTTCGCTCTACCCGTCATCGTCTTCGAGGGCGTCGGCCCGGTGAAGGGCACGCGGCGCGCGGTCGAGGTGATGCGCAGCGCCTGGCGCGAGGAGGTCGCCGGCACGTTGCGCCTGGGCGGAATACTGCTGCTGCTCGCCATCCCTGCGGCCCCGGTATTGTTCTTCGGCTACGGTTCGGAGAACGGGACGGCGATGCTGCTCGCCGTGGCCGTCTGCGCTCTCTGGTTCGGGCTCTGCGGACTTGTGCTGTCCTGTCTGTCCGGCGTCTACCGCGCCGCGCTCTACCTGTATGCGACCACGAAGGTCGCGCCACCACAGTTCACCGGCGTCGACCTGGGTCGCGCCTTCGTGTGACGCGATCATGCGCGGACAGAGGTTGGAAAAGGCTCACTCTCTAGGCTGGAGTGGGACTTAGGCCAGTGCGCGGAACGAGGTCTGGCGCAGCAGCACCTCGCGGCCGTCCCAGCGCGGCGGCCCCCGAATCTCGTCGATCACGGTGCTGCCGCGTTCGCCCATGGCCTGATAGAGCAGGTCGATGTCCGGAACGCGTGAAGTGAGATGGTTGATATGCGTGCTCGATATCGCGCCGATGTCCGCGGCGACAGCCGAGACGCGCTCCAAGCGCGTGTACCAGGCTTTGTCGATCGGCTCCTTGGCCAGCCTGAAGGCGTCGACCGCGAGGTCAAGGAAGCGCTGCGCGTGTGTCGGGTCGAGTCCCGCGTTTCGTTCGGCTCGTGCGGCCAGGTCGAGCAACTCGGGCGGGAACAGCTCGCGCCGATTCAGGACGTCTCAAGACCCTGCTGTAGCTCTTGGTCGAAGAAGCGGCGGTCGTCGGTGGTGAGCACGGAGGTGAAGACCCGGAACGGGTTGCGGGCGAGCGCGTCCGGTTCGATAGGCCGGAATGCGGTCGAGACGACCGGCACGGCGCCGGCCGCGGTGTCGCGCAGGTCGTAGAAACCCACCGGATGCATGCCCATCGCCGCGAAGATCTGCGCAACCCGAGGGCTGGTCACACGTCCGCAGCGCCATGTCCGAATCCCGCTAGGGCCTGGCCGGTACGTGATCGAGAATGGAGGCGTAGCAAGGAAAAACCGTCTGGTGAAAGGGGCAGCGACGATGACGGTTTACACGAGGATCGGCAGCCCGGTCGGCGAGCTGCTGATGGTCGGCGAGAAGAGTGACGGCGCGCCGGGCGGATTGGCGTTGTCCTCGTTGTCGATGTCCGGGCAGCGCACCGCGCCGACGATCACGAACGGGTGGATCGAGGACGGCGCGGCCTTCGCGCAGGTGACGCGCCAGCTTGCGCAGTACTTCGCCGGCGAGCGGCGCGACTTCGGCCTGGCGTTCACCGACGCGGGCTCGACGTTCCAGCGCGACGTGTGGCAGGCCGTCGAGCTGATCGGCTACGGCGAGACCACCACCTACGGCGCGCTGGCGAAGCGGCTCGGCGTCGCGCGCGACCGGATTCAGGCCGTCGGCGCGGCGGTCGGCGCCAATCCGCTGCTGATCGTGCGCCCGTGTCACCGCGTCGTCGGCGCGGACGGCTCGATGCGCGGGTACGCGGGCGGCGTCGAGCGCAAGGTCCAACTGCTCGCGCACGAGGGTGCGATCGCACCGATGCTCGCCTAGGGCGGAACGGAGCCGATCATGACGGCCACCACGACCATGAAGCGCGGCGCTGCACCGACCGACCGTCTGGCGGGCGCGGACTGGGCGCAGATCGGCGCCGATCT
>JBOHCW010000273.1:0-11315 GCA_050725375.1 Actinocrinis sp.
CCTGGGTAGGTTTAAGAGCGCCTCAGCTGCTGAGGTTGGTCAAGGGAGCGGGCCGTGGTGGAGCCGATCAGCCTGCCGAGTAACTCGGTGAGCTGGCAAACTCGGTGAGCTGGATTCGTCGCATGCGCAGTAGTACGCGGGATGTACGCGGCTAGCGCGGGCCGACGAACCCGGAGACTACTCGGGCTCCGAATGCAACTGATGGGATGGTCTCGGGGTGCGCTGTTGGACCGGCTTCCGAACCAGACCATTGATGCTCCGGGTGCCACGTGTGCGAGTTCGATCTGGAGTTGCGCCCCACACGTGAGTCGAGCGAGCAGCCCACGAAAGCAGTCACCCCGGATCGGCGACGCGCCGATCCGGGGTGACTGCATGCCCTGATACTCTATTTCAGCAGGTCAGAGCGCTGCTTAGATGTCGTAGTAGAGCTCGAACTCGTGCGGGTGCGGGCGCAGGCGGATCGGGTCGATCTCGGCGGAGCGCTTGTAGGCGGTCCAGGTCTCGATCAGGTCCTGGGTGAACACGCCGCCGGCGGTGAGGTAGTCGTGGTCGGCCTCGAGGGCCTCCAGGACGGCGGGCAGGCTGCCGGGGACCTGGGGGACCGCGGCGTGCTCGTCCGGGGGCAGCTCGTAGAGGTCCTTGTCGACCGGGGCGATCGGCTCGATCTTGTTCTTGATGCCGTCGAGGCCGGCCAGCAGCATCGCGGAGAACGCGAGGTACGGGTTGCTGGACGGGTCGGGCACGCGGAACTCGATCCGCTTGGCCTTCGGGTTCGCGCCGGTGATCGGGATGCGGATGCAGGCCGAGCGGTTGCGCTGCGAGTAGACCAGGTTGACCGGGGCCTCGAAGCCGGGCACCAGGCGGTGGTACGAGTTCACCGTCGGGTTGGTGAACGCCAGCAGGCTCGGCGCGTGCTTGAGCAGGCCGCCGATGTAGTGGCGCGCGGTGTCGGACAGGCCGGCGTAGCCGATCTCGTCGTAGAAGAGCGGCGTGCCGTCCTTCCACAGGCTCTGGTGCGTGTGCATGCCCGAGCCGTTGTCGCCGAACAGCGGCTTCGGCATGAAGGTGACGGTCTTGCCGTTCGCCCAAGCGGGGGTCTTGATGATGTAGTTGAACAGCATCACGTCGTCGGCCGCGGCCAGCAGCGTGTTGAACTTGTAGTTGATCTCGGCCTGGCCGGCGGTGCCCACCTCGTGGTGCGCCCGCTCGACGGTCAGCCCCGAACCCTGGAGCGCCAGCACCATCTCGTCGCGCAGGTCCACGTAGTGGTCGTACGGGCGCACCGGGCAGTAGCCGCCCTTGTAGCGGACCTTGTAGCCGAGGTTGCCGCCCTCTTCCTCGCGGCCGGTGTTCCAGTACCCCGACTCGGAGTCGATGTGGTACGAACCGGTGTTCACCTTGGTCTCGTAGCGCACCGAGTCGAAGATGTAGAACTCCGCCTCGGGGCCGAAGTACGCGGTGTCGGCGATGCCGGAGCTGCGCAGGTACGCCTCGGCCTTCTTCGCCACGTTGCGCGGGTCGCGCGAGTAGGCCTCGCCGGTCAGCGGGTCGTGGATGAAGAAGTTGACGTTGAGCGTCTTGGCCTTGCTGAACGGGTCGATCCGCGCCGTGGTCGGGTCAGGCAGCAGCTGCATGTCCGACTCGTGGATCGCCTGGAAGCCGCGGATCGACGACCCGTCGAAGGCCAGGCCGTCGGTGAACACGGACGCGCCGAAGGACTCGACCGGCACGCTGAAGTGCTGCATGACGCCGGGCAGATCGCAGAATCGGACGTCCACGAACTGGACGCCTTCGTCGCTGAGGTACTTGAGCACCTCGTCGGCGTTCTGGAAAGTCACTGTTCCTCCTCGACCCGCTGCGGCCGGACCGGCGAGGCCCGGCGGGGCGCGGGAAACGCGATGGGCACTGAGCGGGGGCTTGGTACTGGCTGGTACTTCGGTCGGCGAGTGCGCGCAAGCCCCCACACGGCTCGCCAGCTGCCCGCCAGGCCCGCGATTCACAACAGGCTCTGGCCGGGAACGATAGGCAGAGGCCATTTCCCGTCCGTGTCCCTGTTGTTTCCTGCACGTTACACGCGAGGAGACACGCCGTATTCGGCCTGAGTTCGCGCCCGGCGGCGTGTCGGCGGGCGGCTCCGGGACGCCGCGGTGGCGCCGTGGCGGGAGGGGCCGGACCGGCTTGGTCCCGTTGCGCGCCGGTTCGTTCCGGATCGGGACCCGGCGCCGGACGGATTGTTTCCGACGGCTACCGTGGTAGGCATGACTACCTCTCAGCCGCGCGCGTCCAAGGGCGCGCCGGCTCCGCCGCCGCAGGCGGGCGCGCGCTCAGCCCTCGGCGGGTGGCTCGAAGGGCCGAACATCGAGCACGGCGAGGACGAGTGGTCGTACCGCGGCCAGCGCCTGGGCCTGCCCGAGTCCGGCCCCGGCTCGCTGGCCGGACAGGGCCGCCGGCTCGGCGCGCTCGTGGTCGACTGGGTGATCGCGCTGGTCATCGTGGTGGCGTTCGGGTGGCACACGTCCTCGGCGCAGGGACAGTGGGGCGCGATCGCGATCTTCGGCGCCGAGCACCTGGTGCTGCTGTCGCTGTGGGGCGCGACGCTCGGCAAGCGGCTTTTCGGACTGCGCGTCGGCAAGCTCGGCAGCCCGCTGACGCCGGTGCACGTGGTGATCCGCACGGTGCTGTTGCTGCTGCTCATCCCGGCGGTGGTCTGGGACCGGGACGGGCGCGGCCTGCACGACCGGCTGGCCGGCACCGTGGAGATCAGGAAGTAGACGCGGGCGCGGACATGAAACGCGGCGGCGGCCCGGGATCCAATCCTGGCCGCCGCCGCGTTCGTCATACGGGTGTCGAGTCAGCGGATGTTGCCGCGCGGGACGCGGCCGCCGCGCGGGATCGGGCCCTTGGGCAGGTTCGCCAGCGGGCCGCCGCCGACCGCCGCCAGCCGCTTGGTGTACTCGCTGACCTGCAGCTGGGTCAGCTTCGAGCGGCCGCGCAGGCCGCGCTTGGTCAAGGTCTGGGACAGCTTGCCGAGCGGGATCTGGCCGGCCGCCGTGTCATTGCCGACCAGCACCGACTCGACCTCGACGTCCGGGCCGAGGTAGCGGGCGATCGACTTGCGCTCGGTGGCGAGCAGCTGCGCCGCCCGGTTCGGGTCGCCCTCGGCGACCAGCAGGACGCCGGCCCGGCCGATCAGCCGGTGCACGAAGTCCTGCTGCCGGTTGAACTGGACCGCCTGGGTCATCGACCAGCCGCGCTTGAGGCCCTGCTCCAGCACGGCGGCCGCCGCGCCCGGCTGGCCCTCGATGCGGGCGTACGCGGTGCGCTGGACCCGGCGCGAGAGCGTGGACAGCGCGACCAGGGTGCCGGACACCAGCCCCAGCATCACGCCGACGGCGATGCCGAAGACGCTGCCGCCGAACAGCAGGAAGAAGGCGGCGAAGATGACCGCCGCCGTGCCCAGGCCCCAGCCGGCCATCGCCAGGGTCAGCTGCGGATCGACGTCCTTGGTCACCCGGTACGCGTAGGCGAACTGCTTGAGTCGGCCTGTCGGCGGTTCGGTCAGGGCCGCCGGGTCGTCGACCGGCTCGGAGGAGGGGTTACGCGCCATGCTCAAAAGGATAGGTCCCCGACAGGTCTGCGCTCGAACCGGCCGCCCGCCTGTGATTGTTTCGGTATTGGAGCGGCGCCGGGCAGTCGCCGACACTGCCGTCGTCGGCCGTCCATCGCGGAGCGCGCGGCGCGCGCTGACGGCCCGTCAGGACTGGCCGAAGTGCGCTGCCGCCCGGGTCTGGCAGCCCAGACCGGGCGACTCAGACCGGGCGGCCCAGACCCGGCGATTCAGACCCGGCGAGCGGAGCGCTGCGCCGTCGCGGCCTCGGGCTCCAGGGCGACGTACGCCTCGGCCCGCGCCCGCGCCCGCGCACGATCCTCCTGGACCGCCGCCCACGCGTTGGCGCGCGCCACGGTCAGGCCGTCGCCGCGGAAGATCACCCACTCGACCGTGTTCAGGACGGTGCGCACGGCACCGCCCGCTCCTCTTCGTGCACCAGCGCGGGTCGCCGCGGCGTTGTCGAAAGTCACCGTCATGCTCGTCCGTGCCCCCAATCAAAGGTGTTCCGGATCAGCACCACCAGGGTTGCTGTCTCGTGTTGCCAAGGTACTGCGCACCGGTCAAATCCCAGTGAAGCCCGACAGGACCCTCGCCCCTTAATGCTAAGGGCGAGGTCTGGCCCGATATTGCGCCCTTCCGCTAAAGCAGCGCTGCTTCGTATCTGTTCCTAAGCCGTACGAGGGAGGAACGGCAAGGGTCCTTAGCCCGTACGAGCGGTCCAGCCTGTTCAGTTGTCGGGCGGCGCTGCCCGTGTTCGCGCTGTCTGTGCCGACCGTGCCGACCGTGCCGTCGATCTAGGCCTCGCGAGCCGCGATGGCCTGCTGGTACAGCCGCCCGGCCCGGTACGACGAGCGCACCAGCGGACCCGACATGACGCCCGCGAAGCCGATCTGCTCGGCCTCGTCCTTGAGCTCCACGAACTCCTCGGGCTTGACCCAGCGCTCCACCGGGTGGTGGCGCGGCGACGGGCGCAGGTACTGGGTGATGGTGATCAGCTCGCAGCCCGCCTCGTGCAGGTCGCGCAGCGCCTGGGTCACCTCCTCCCGCTCCTCGCCCATCCCCAGGATCAGGTTCGACTTGGTGACCAGGCCGGTCGCCCGCGCCTGCCGGATCACGTCCAGCGAGCGCTCGTACCGGAAGCCCGGCCGGATCCGCTTGAAGATCCGCGGCACTGTCTCGACGTTGTGCGCCAGCACCTCGGGCCGCGACGCGAAGACCTCGGCCAGCAGCTCGGGCACCGCGTTGAAGTCCGGGATCAGCAGCTCGACGCCGCAGCCGGGCACCTGCGCGTGGATCTGCCGGACCGTCTCTGCGTACAGCCAGGCGCCGCCGTCGATCAGGTCGTCGCGGGCCACGCCGGTCACCGTCGCGTACTTCAGGCCCATCGTGGCGACCGACTCGCCGACCCGGCGCGGCTCGTCGCGGTCAAGAGCGGCGGGCCTGCCGGTGTCGATCTGGCAGAAGTCACAGCGCCGGGTGCACTGCTCGCCGCCGATCAGGAAGGTCGCCTCGCGGTCCTCCCAACACTCGAAGATGTTCGGGCAGCCGGCCTCCTGGCAGACCGTGTGCAGGCCCTCGCTCTTCACCAGCTGGCGCAGCTGGGTGTACTCCGGGCCCATCTTCGCCCGGGTCTTGATCCACTCGGGCTTCTTCTCGATCGGAGTGGCCGCGTTGCGCACTTCCAGGCGCAGCAGCTTGCGGCCGTCCGGGCCGGTCGTGGTAAGCGGCGCGCCGGCCGGGGCCCCGGTCACGGTGTTGGTCTCGTCGACGGCGGTCACGCCCGCATCTCCTCGCGCATCAGTACGATCCGAACAAGCCTACGTTGTTGTGTCTTCGCCCGAAGCTTCACGCCGCGACCGTGGTGTCGGTGGCGGCGCCCGCCGCGGCGGCCGGTTTGCGTACGCGATCGGTGGCCGCGCCCTTGGGCTCGGTCAGCAGGTGCAGGTGCCGCTCCACGATCGGCAGCACCTCCTCGACGCCGACCCGGCGGCCCAGCTCCTCGCTCAGCGTTGTAACGCCGGCGTCACGGATTCCGCACGGCACGATCCGGTGGTACCAATCGAGATCATTGTCGCAGTTCAGGGCGAATCCGTGCATGGTGACGCCCTGGGCGAAGCGCAGGCCGATCGCGGCGACCTTCCGGTCGTGCCGCCCGTCGGTGCCCACCACCCAGACGCCGGAGCGGCCCTGGACGCGTTCGGTGTGCAGTCCGAGTTCGGCGCAGGCCTCGATGACGGCCTGTTCCACCCGGCGGACGAAGTCCACCACGTACACGCCCTCGGGCAGCCGCACGATCGGGTATCCGACCAGCTGGCCCGGCCCGTGCCAGGTGATCTTCCCGCCGCGGTCCACCTCGACCACCGGGGTGCCGTCGAGCGGCCGGTCGGCCGGCTCGGTCCGCTTGCCCGCCGTGTACACCGGCGGGTGCTCCAGCAGGATCACGGCGTCGGGCACCACGTCCGCGACCCGCGCCGCGTGCCGGGCGCGCTGGTCGTCCCACGCGGTCCGATAGTCGACCGCCCCGGCGCCGAAGCCGCTTCGGATGAATTGGAGTTCGCCCACGGTTAAGACTCTACGACGCGGCGGACGGGCCCCGAGCGCCCGTGATGGCGCGCGGCCGGCGAGAGCCCCGATTTCCGGCTAAAGCGTCGTGACCTCGGTCACACCGCCACAACGCGCGGCATGGGCGGACGAGCCGGTCCGCATTTCGCACAGCAACCCGCGTAAGGGACGCGCGCGTGTGTGTACGTAAGACGTACGCACCGGTAACCGGTCTGCCCGCGACGACCGCTATACGCGCTATAGGCTGACCTCAGTAGACGATCATCAAAATCGTGGACTGCGCGCGCAGCCGCCGAGGGGAGCCGAGCACCATGGCCGAACGGATTCGCTGGGGTATCGCGGGTACCGGCGTCATCGCCGACGCCTTCACCGAGGACCTGGCCCTGCTGCCCGACGCGGAGGTCGTCGCGGTCGGCTCCCGGTCTAAGGACACTGCGGACGCCTTCGCGTCCAAGCACGGCATCCCGCACCGGCACGCCGGTTACGACGCACTCGCCGCGGACCCCGACGTCGACGCGATCTATATCGCCGTTCCGCACACGGCGCACGAAGAGGTCACCCGTACCGCGATCGACGGCGGTAAGGCGGTGCTCTGCGAGAAGCCTTTCGCCATCAACGCGGCCGAGACCGGACGGATGATCGCGGCGGCCCGCGCGGCCGGGGTCTTCCTGATGGAGGCCATGTGGGTCAGGTTCCTGCCGCACCAGGTCGCGCTGCGCGAACTGCTGGCCGAGGGCCGGATCGGCGAACCGCGCTCGCTGGTGGTCGACCGCGGCGAGGTGCTGAGCACCGACCCGCTGCACCGGCTGCGCAACCCGGCGCTCGGCGGGGGCGCGCTGCTGGACCTGGGCATCTACCCGATCTCGTTCGCCTCGATGGTGATGGGCACGCCGGACAAGCTCGCCTCGTTCGCCACCTTCACCGACACCGGCGTCGACGCGCAGACCTCCGCGGTGTTCGGCTACCCGAACGGCGCGCACTCGCTGGTGACCACGGCGCTGGACACGCGCACCGCGAACTCGGCCTCGATCACCGGTACCGAGGGCCGCATCGAGGTCCCGTTCTACTCCAACGGCTCGGTGCCGTTCACCCTGAACCTGCTCGACGGCACGGTCGAGACCTTCGAGTTCACCCGCGAGGGCAGGGGCCTGCGATTCCAGGCCGCCGAGGTCGGCCGGGCGCTGTCGGCGGGGGAGACGCAGAGTCCTGTTATGCCGCTGGACGAGACGCTGTCGATCATGCGCACGCTCGACGGCATCCGCGAGCAGATCGGCCTGCGTTACCCGAGCGAGACGGAGCACTGACAAGCGCGCCGCCCTCTGGCAGGTGTCTTGAAGGGCACTACTCACGCGCTCTGGCTACGTGTCCTGAGATCTTCGACGACGGCGTCGGCGGCGCGCTTCGCGGACTGGAGCGCGCCCTCGACGTTCGGCAGCCCGCGGTGGTCTCCGCACACGTACAGGCCGTTGATGAGCCGCACCGGCCGGGAGAAGTTGTACGGCGAGGTCATCGAGACCACCGCGTGTTCGACGTGCCGCACGTCCAGGGTCTTCCAGTCCCGCGCGTGCGGGCCGTACAGGTCGGCCAGCCGCTCCAGCACGGTGCGGTCCAGCGCCACCGGCTCCTTGCCGTCCTCGCCGTAGACGGTCGTGGCCACCAACACCTTGCCGGGCGGCGCGAGCGTGGCGGCGGCGCGGCTGACGATCACCGTGCGCGCGACGGGGGAGCCCGGCTCGGCGTCGACGAGCACTGACGGCGCGCGGTCCGACTCCGTCGGCAGGTCCGCGTCCTCGCCGACGTGCCAGAGTGTGGTGACCGGCCGCATCCGCGGCTCGTGCAGACCCGGCAGCAGCTCGACCGCGCTGTGCGGATCGGCGGCCACGACCACCGCGCGCGCCCGCACTTCGCCGGCCTCGCCGGTCACGCGGTCCGCCCGCACCGTGTGCACCCGCGCGCCGTAGTGAACGGCGCCGGCCGGCAGGGTCCTGACGAGCTCGCGGGCGATCGAGCCGATTCCCGCGCCCGGCACCGCGAACCGGCCGCGGACCAGCAGTCTGAGATACCAGTCGGCGCCGCGCACCGAGCCGGCCAGGTCCTCGTCGGCGGCCAGGCCCGCCAGGTAGGGCCGCAGGAACTCGTCGACCAGTTCGGCCGAATAGCCGCGCACCGCGAACGAGTCGCCGGCCCGGTGCTCGGCGCCGGCCAGCGCGCGCTCCGGCGCGGTCGTGCCGAGCCGGTAGAGCAGCTTGGACAGCCGCGCCTTGTCCGCGGTGGTGCCGATGGGCATGCGCAGCGCCGAGAAGGCCTGCTGCGGGCGGGTGGGGGCCGCGCCGAAGCGGACGCGCCGCCCGCCCGCGCAGACCCGCACGCCGGCCGCGAAGCCGCCGAGGTTGAGGCCGGAGGGGGAGACGGTCTGGCGCAGCGTGGACCAGGTGGTGTGCAGCAGCTGGTCGCCGTCGGCCACGGCGTACCCGTCGACGCGCTCGTCGCGTGCCCGTCCGCCGGCCTGCTCGCCGGCCTCCAGGACGGTGACCGCCAGGCCGGCCGCCGACAGCCGCGCCGCCGCGGCCAGTCCGGCGATCCCCGCCCCGACGACGCACACGTCGACACGCATACGAAATCCCCCAGTGAGATAGGTCCGGCAATCGCCGAACCTCCTACCCGCCGGGGGATAGTCAGAATCCGGATATCCTGCCCCTCCGGCCGCACGCGCACCGTGCGCGCGCAGCCGGATCAGGGATCTGCGATTTACGGCTCCCGCAAGAGCCCGCCGGGCTTCTTAGAGCCCTGAGGCGAAGGTGTAGGGGGCCGGGGACACGTCGGTGCCGACGTCCAGCTGGATCACCGCGTGCGGGTCCAGCGGGATGGTCGACGGGTCGCCGGTGAACTTCTTGCCGTTCACGTACGCGGTCACCGTGCCGGAGGCCGGGCCGACCTGGCTGCTGGAGAGCGGCTGGTTCCACTCGGCGAAGATCTGGCCGAGCTTGTAGACCGAGGTGGTCGGCGACTCGACGTGCAGCACGCCGGTGGAGTCGTGCGTGTGCAGGTAGTAGATCTGCTTGCCGCCGTTGACGAAGACGCCGCCGCCGCTGAGCGGCTGGGTGCTCCACGGCTTCACGATGCCGATGCCCGCGGGCACGGCCTCCTGCTTGCCGTTGACGTAGATCGCCAGGTGGGCGTGGATGTGGTACGCCAGCTGCTCCGCGGTCTGGGCGGAGACGCCGTCCACGGTCTGGCCGGTCAGCCCGTCCCAGGTCTGCGCCAGCGCGCCCGAGGTGGCGTCGGTGTTCGTCGGCGGCGTCGAGTTGTTCTTCTTCGTCAGGTTCAGCGCGAACAGGCCGCCGACCAGCGCGGCGACCAGCACGCCGGCCCCGATGCCGAAGTAGACCTTGCGCTGGCGCTCCTTGCGCGCCTGCTGGGCGCGCACGCGCTCGATCTGAGCCCGCCGCTCCGCCGAGCTCTTCTTGCTGGCCTGCGATGCCATGCCCGCATCCTCGGAAGTGTTAGAGGCGATCCGCCCCGAAACGGGACTGACCGCCCTTTGAGTGCCGCTCATGAGTCGGTTTACCGTACAACCACTTCCTGAGCGAGCGCATATGCCCTTCTCAGCGAAGCCGGGTTTGGCCGCGACACGCCACGGCGAACAGGCCAAACACGCCGCGTCCCGGTGGCCGCCCGTGAAAACAGGAGCCACCGGGACGCAGTGCACGCATCCCGCGCCCGAACCGGGCGCCGGGGTCACTTCACGGTCAGAGCCCGAGCTCGGACTCGAACCTGCCCTCTTCCAGCCGCGCCTTGATCGCGCTCAGGAAGCGGGCGGCGTCCGCGCCGTCCACCAGCCGGTGGTCATAGCTCAGGGCCAGGTACACGATCGAGCGCACCGCGATGACCTCGCCGAGCACCGGGTCGGTCACCACCCACGGACGCTTGACGACCGCGCCGGTGCCCAGGATGGCGACCTGCGGCTGGTTGATGATCGGGGTGTCGAACAGGGCGCCGCGCGAACCGGTGTTGGTCAGCGTGAAAGTGCCGCCGCCCAGCTCGTCCGGGGAGACCTTGTTGCCGCGGGTGCGCCCGGCCAGGTCGGCGATCGCGCGCGCGATGCCGCCGAGGTTCAGGTCCCCGGCGTTCTTGATCACCGGCACCAGCAGGCCGCGCTCGGTGTCCACCGCGATGCCCAGGTTCTCCGAGCCGTGGTAGGTGACCGTGTTCGCCTCCTGGTCGATCGAGGCGTTCAGCTGCGGGTACTGCTTGAGCGCCTCGATCGCGGCCGCCGCGAAGAACGGCAGGAAGCTGAGCTTGGCGCCCTCGCGGGCCTCGAAGTCGCGCTTGGCCCGGTCGCGCAGCCGCGCCACCGCGGTGATGTCGACCTCGACCACGGTGGTCAGCTGCGCGGAGACCTGCAGCGACTCGACCATCCGCTTCGCGATGACCTGGCGCAGCCGGGAGAGCTTCTCGGTGCGGCCGCGCAGCGGCGAGACGGCGGTCGCGGCCGGCTGTGCGGCGGCGCCGTTGACCGCCGGGGCGGCCGCCGGCACGACCGGGACCAGCGCCTTGGCGGCCTCGATGACGTCCTGTTTGCGGATGCGGCCGCCGACGCCGGTGCCGTTGACGTCCGCCAGGTCCACGCCGCGCTCGGCGGCGAGCTTGCGCACCAGCGGGGTCACGTACGCGCCGGGGCCCTCGTCCGCGACCGGAGCCGCCGGAGCGGCGGCGGGAGCCGGAGCAGCGGCGACAGGGGCGGGTGCGGGAGCCGGAGCGGCGACCGGAGCCGGAGCCGGGGCGGGCGCGGGTGCCGGAACCGCGGCAACCGGTGCCGGTGCCGGAGCGGGCGCAGGTGCAGGCGCAGGTGCCGGTGCGGCGGCAACCGGTGCAAGTGCCGGTGCCGGAGCGCCTGCAGGCGCCGAGCCGCGAGCGCCGATCACCGCGAGCGTGGTGCCGACCTCGACGGTCTCGTCCTCGGCCACGTTGATCGCCAGCACGACGCCGGCGGCGGGGGAGGGGATCTCGGTGTCGACCTTGTCGGTGGACACTTCGAGCAGCGGCTCGTCCGCCGCGACCGTCTCGCCGACCGCCTTGAGCCAGCGGGTGACGGTGCCCTCGGTGACGGACTCGCCGAGCGCCGGCAGCAGCACCGGGGTGC
>JBOHCW010000274.1:0-4719 GCA_050725375.1 Actinocrinis sp.
CGGCGGCATCCGGATGGCGCAGGCCGACGCGCAGGCGCTGTGGGCCTTCGCCAGCCTCGGCACGACCGTCGTCGTCGTGTCTTGACCAGCGCAGCGTGAGCCGGCACCGGGTAACCAGCACCGGGTGACCAGCGCTGTCTGATCAGCCTCTGACAGGGCTCGATCAGGGAGCTGTCTCAGGCGAGGCGCGCCGCGAGCGCGTCTCCGTGCGCGATGACCGTGATGACGCGCGGGTCCAACGGCGTCTCATCGCCGTCGGCCAGTGGCACGTCGTCCGCCACCGCGCGCTCGATGCGCACCTCAAGCCGCTGCCCGGACAGCACCTCGGCCTTGCCCTCGCCCCACTCGACCACGGTGACCGAGTCCTCGACCGAGGCGTCCAGGTCCAGGTCGTCCAGTTCCGCGAGCGAGCCGAGCCGGTACGCGTCCACGTGCACCAAAGGCACACCGCCGGACAACGACGGGTGCACGCGCGCGATCACGAAGGTCGGCGAGGTGATCGGCCCGCGCACGCCCAGCCCTTCCGCCAGACCCTGGGTGAAAGTCGTCTTACCCGCGCCGAGTTCACCCGAAAGGATGACGAGGTCGGCCGCGCGCAGCCGCTCGCCGAGCCGCCGCCCGACCTCCTGTGTGCGGCCGGCGGTATCCGCCTCGACCCGCTCGACCACGACCTCGCCGCCGACTGCCTGCTGGCTCACTGCACCCTCTCCTCGCCCGGACCGCGGGCCGTCTACGAGGCGTTCGACGACTCGTCCAGTCGCACCTCGACCCGGTCCACCAGCCTACGCAGCGCGGCGTTCACTTCGTGCGGATGCTCCACGATCACGACGTGTCCGGCGTCCGGGACCGTCACGAACTCGGCGCTCGGCATCGCGTCGGCCAGCGCGCGGCTGTGCTTGAGCGGCAGCAGCAGATCGTGGTCCGCGGCCAGCACCAGCGCCGGGACGCGGTCGAAGACCGGCACCGCCTCGGCCTTGTCGTGCTCGCGCAGCACGGTGAAGTACCGGGCGATCACGTCGATCGGCGTGGACTCGATCAACTCGAGCACGAACCGCACCGCCGACTCCGGCGCGTCCGAGCCGAACGCATAACGGCGGGTCAGCACCAGCGAGAGGTCGCCGCCGGCCCGCCGGCCGCGCTCGACCAGCGCGCGCTGCTTGGTCAGCAGGTCGAAGAGGCCCGGAGCGGTGCGGTGGAACAGTTTCGCGGCGGCGCGCGGCAGCCCGAACTCCAGCTCGCCGAACTCACCGGACGACGTGGACAGCAGCGCCGCGCCGACCACCCGGCCGCCGAACAGTTCGGGATGCGCGGCGGCCAGCGCCATCATCGCCATTCCGCCCATCGAGTGACCGATGAGGATGATCGGACCGGTCGGACAGGTGGCCTCGACGACCGCGTACAGGTCCTCGCCGAGCACATCGATGGACAGGTCGGCGCCGGGCTTGAGCGGGTCGGAGCGGCCGTGCCCGCGCTGGTCCCAGAACACCATCCGGTACTCGCCGGAGAACTCCGAACGCTGATAGTGCCAGCAGTCCTGCGGCAGGCAGAACCCGTGCGTGAACAGCAGCGTCGGACGCCGGTCCACCGCGGCCGCGCGGCTCTCGCGCGCGGCCCGCGCGGAGGGCGACGAGTATCGCGCCGAACGGCCGGCCCGCTTCCAGTCCACGCTGCGCGGCCAGCCGAACGGGTCGTCCACCTCGACGTACAGCTCGGTCCCGTCGGCGGCCATCACGGTCTGCGGCACTCCGCGCAGCGTCCCGTACGCCTCGCCGGGGTCGTGGATCTGCGCCATCCGCCGCACCGCGCGCCCGATCGTGAACCGCTCGACGGCGATCCCGACGGCGGTCCCCGCGGCGACGACGCCGAGCGCGGCACCGACTATTCCGGCGCTGCGCGGGATGGCACGCTGCACTGTGCCCTGCGCACCACCTGACGCACTCTCAACCACGACCACTCACCTTTCAAAGTGCTGCCGCGAGCGCGCTGTGACCGCCTATGTACTGCACATCCAGACAGCGCGTCGGCTCCTTTATGGAGTGTTACCTCTCAGTAGGAATTCACACCCCGACCGCCATGCCGACCTGCATTCTTAGGGCGGCCGTGCCCTGGCTTGCGGTCACCGGACCGCTATACGTACACGCGCGGCACGCGTGGTCCGATCCGCGTCACGATCTCGTACGCGATCGTGCCCACCGCGTCGGCCCAGTCCTGCGCGGTCGGCTCGCCGCGGTCGCCGGGGCCGAACAGCACGACCTCGTCACCGACCCCGGCGTCCTGGTCACCGAGGTCGATCACGAACTGGTCCATCGCGACCCGCCCGGCGATCGTGTGCCGCACGCCGTCGATCGATACCGGCCCGCAGTTGGACGCCGCGCGCGGGATGCCGTCGGCGTAACCGGCCGGCACCAGGCCGAGCCGGGTCTGACGGGTCGTGTGGTAGGTGTGCCCGTACGAGATGCCGTGCCCCTCGTCCACCTGCTTGACCAGCGCGAGCCGCCCGACCAGCGTCATCGCCGGCCGCAGCCCGAAGTCGGCGGCGCGGCCCTCGTCCGGCGCCGGCGAGACGCCGTAGGTCGCCAGCCCGCTGCGCACCAGGTCGAAGTGGCTGTCCGGCAGCAGCAGCGCGGCCGGCGAGTTGGCGATGTGCCGCACTTCGGGGCGCAGCCCGGCGGCCTCGGCCAGCGCCAGCGCCCCCCGGAAGACGGAGAGCTGGGCGGCTACGGACGGATGGCGCGGCTCGTCGGCGCAGGCGAGGTGCGACCACAGCCCGGTGACCGTGACCAGGCCGTCCTTCTGCGCCTTGACCGCCTCCTCGACGATCAGCGGCCAGTCCCGCGGCTGCGCGCCGTTGCGCCCGAGCCCGGTGTCCGCCTTGAGCTGGATGCGCGCCGGATGGCCGGTGGCGCGCACCGCCTCGGTGATCTCGCGCAGCGCCCAGAGCCCTGAAACGGATACGTCCACGTCCGCCGAGACCAGCTCCGCGAATGGATCGCCCGGTGCGTGCAGCCAGGTGAGGATCGGCACGTTAAGCCCGGCCGCGCGCAGCGTCAGGGCCTCCTCAGGCAGCGCGGTACCGAGCCACGCCGCTCCGCCCTCTACCGCCGTGCGTGCACACTCGACCATGCCGTGCCCATACGCGTCGGCCTTCACCACAGCCATGACGCATGCCGGACTGGCGACCTCGCGCATCCGCCCGATATTCGAGCGAATCGCGCCACGGTCGATCCGGGCCTCCAGGCGGGCCGCCTCGCGTTGCACGGATGGGCGCTGCATCGATTCGGGTGGGTCCTCACGCTAGGTCACCGCAGCGATGTCCGTTCGGGCAACGCTGTTCATCCCTGGAGATTCTGCCAGGCTCTCGGCAGGGCGGCGAGCAGGTCACCGGCCGCGATCGGGCCGCTGCTGCCCGCGATCCGCCCGGCCAGGCCGTGCAGGTACGCCCCGACGCTCGCCGCGTCCAGCGGCCGCAGCCCGGCCGCGAGCAGCCCGCCGATCACCCCGGCGAGCACGTCACCGCTCCCGGCCGTCGCGAGCACCGGCGTCCCGGTCGGATTCACACGTACTGTGCCGGTGCCGGTGCCGGTGCCCATGCCCTGCGCAGCATCGCCCGAGCCCGGCGAGGCGATGAGCGTCGTCGTGCCCTTCAACAGCACCGTCGCGCCGTACATATCCGCGAGCCGACGCACCGAGTCCAGCCGTCGAGCCTCAACCGACGCGCGCGATACGTCCAGCAGCCGAGCCGCCTCACCCGCGTGCGGCGTGAGTACGGTCGGCGCGACGCGATTAGCGAGCGCGTCCGGACCAAGGGCGGCGAGCAATGCGAGCCCGTCAGCATCCACGAGTACTGGCACGTCCGTAGCCGCCAACGTCTCCTCCAGCCGCGCGCTGGCCGCCTCGTCGCGGTCTAAGCCGCAGCCGACCACCCACGCCTGTACACGATCGCGGCCGATCATCACCTCGGGATAGTTCTGCCCTACGTCAATCGGCCCGGTGTAACGCACCGCGCCGACGCCTGAACGCAGCGCGCCTCCCACGGCCAGCCGCGCGGCACCCGGATACCGCGTCGAGCCGACGTCGAGGCCGACCACGCCGCGGCCGTACTTGTCGGTCTCGTGCGCCGGAACCGGCAGCAATGCCGCCACATCGGCGGCCTGCAACGCCTCGGCGAGCGGCTGCGCCGGCAGCAGCAGCGGCGCCAGACCGATGTCCACGAACTCGACGACGCCGGCCCGCTCGGCGGCCGGATCGATCAGCAGCCCCGGCTTGTACGCGCCGAACGTCACGGTCACCCCGGCGCGCACAGTGACGCCGTCGACCTGCCCGGTGTCGGCGTCGACGCCGCTGGGCAGATCCACGGCCACAATCGGCGCCGAAGAGGCGTCAGCCGCCAAGGCGAGTTCCGCCGCACGCTCCCGCAACCCGCCCTTGCCGCCGATCCCCAGCAGCCCGTCGACGATCAGGTCGGCCGCCGCGCAAACCTCGGCGGCGAATGCACCAGACGTATCGGACGCGACTCGCCCGCCAGCCTCAACAAGCGCGGCGAGGCCGCCGACGTGCACCCGTGACGCGTCCAATAGCACCGCGTCCACTCGCACCCCGCGCCGAGCCAACAACGCGCCTGCGAACAGCGCGTCGCCGCCGTTGTCCCCGACGCCGACCAACAGGACGACGCGCGCTCCGTAGACGCCCCCCGCCTCCCGCAGGATGCCCACAGCCACA
>JBOHCW010000275.1:0-3267 GCA_050725375.1 Actinocrinis sp.
TCTCCTTGATCAATTGCATCGGCACGTGGCCGGGGCCTTCGATCATGGTCTGCACGTCGTGCTTCCAGGCGATCTGCGTCAGTTCCCCGAGGGTTCTCAATTCCGACAATTGGGCTTCATCGTTCGCGTCGTACCCGGACCCCGGACGCAAACCATCCCCCAAGGAAAAGGAAACGTCGTACGCCTTCATGACCTCGCAGATGTCCTCGAAGTGCGTATAGAGGAAGCTCTCCTTGTGGTGCGCGAGGCACCACTTCGCCATGATCGAGCCGCCGCGCGAGACGATGCCGGTCATGCGCTTCGCGGTCATCGGCACGTAGCGCAGCAGCACGCCTGCGTGGATGGTGAAGTAGTCGACGCCCTGCTCGCACTGCTCGACGACGGTGTCCCGGTACACCTCCCAGGACAGGTCCTCGGCCTTGCCGCCGACCTTCTCCAGGGCCTGGTAGATCGGCCCGGTGCCGATCGGCACCGGCGAGTTGCGCAGGATCCACTCGCGGGTCTGACGGATGTCCTTCCCGGTGGACAGGTCCATCACGGTGTCCGCGCCCCAGCGCGCGGCCCACACCATCTTCTCCACCTCCTGCTCGATCGAGGAGGTGACCGCCGAGTTGCCGATGTTCGCGTTGACCTTCACCAGGAAGGCCTCGCCGATCACCATCGGCTCGATCTCGGGGTGGCGCACGTTGGCCGGGATCACCGCGCGTCCGGCGGCCACCTCGGCCACGACGCGCTCGACCGGCACGCCCTCGCGCAGCGCGATGAACTCCATCTCCGCGGTGGCCTCGCCGCGCCGGGCGTACGAGAGCTGAGTCCCGCCCGCGCCCGGCCCGCCGGCCGCGCGCGCCGCGATCCACGCCTCGCGCAGCTTCGGCAGGCCGGCTCGCACGTCGGTACGCAGTTCGGCATCGGTATACGGACCGGAGGTGTCATAGAGCACGACGCTGTCGCCGGTCGACAGCACCACTTCGCGCATCGGCACGCGCAGTTCACCGGTTGAAACAGCCTGAGTCAGATAGGTCTTGCGAATGGCGGACACGGCCGTCCCACGCTCCCTACGCCGGAATTACCCGGACAGGTTCATGCGGTCGGCGACAACGGCCTGACGTCTACACGTGACGTCCTAGGCGGCCAGTCGCCCTCTCAGCCCGGTTGGTCCCGAGCTCCCGCGGTCTTGAGTTGTCACCGCCACTCTAATGCGAACACGCGGCGGCACAAGTCGCGTGCGCAGTGTGGGTGCGCACCGTGGGTGCGCAGTGTGGGTTGCAGTGTCGGTGCGCAGTGTGGGTGTGTAATGGCGCGTGACGGCACGCGACCGCGCAGGCCGGGTTGGGGAGACTGGATTGATCGGCTTGCAGGGGCGGGTCACCGGACGGATCGGCCCGGGCCGGGTCGGCGAGGTCATGGTGCAGGTGCGCGGCGGCGCCGAGGCGTTCATCGCGTACCCGGCGGAGACCGGCGAGAGCATCCCGGTCGGCGCGCTGGTCGTCGTGATCGACTACCACGCGCCGCGCACGGTGTACGTGTCAGCTATCTCAGTGCTCTAAGAGGGTGTTCGATCCTGTTTCGGGGGCGCAGCCGCCGAGGCAGCGCTCTAACACTTCTCTAACGCCCCGATCTTCACACGCCACCGGCCACAGGTGTACACCATTCCCATGGAGTCCTCGATACTCCATCGGGGGCCCATTTTTTTCCAGGGGGAAGTGACATACGAGTGCCCACGGCACTTATCATCGCGGTGCTCGCGGTCGTCGCGATCATCATCCTGATCGTCGTGTTCAAGGCGATGTGGCGCGTCGCGGAGCCGAACCAGGCGCTGCTCATCTCGGGCGCCAAACACCGCACCGAGGGCATCGACGAGGGGATGGGCTTCCGGATCGTCACCGGGCGCGGCACCTTCGTGATCCCCGGGGTCCAGGTGGTGCGCAAGCTCTCGCTGGACCTCAACGAGGCCGACCTGTCCGTGGACTGCGTCACCGTCCAGGGCATCCCGGTCGGCGTCAAGGGCGTGGTGATCTTCAAGATCGGCGACGACCGGGTGTCGATCGCCAACGCGGCGCGCCGCTTTCTCGACCAACAGAACCTGGTCAACAGCCGGGTGCACAACATCCTGGCCGGGCATCTGCGCTCGATCGTGGGCAGCCTCACCGTCGAGGAGATGATCCGCGACCGGGAGCGGCTGACCGAGCAGACCCGGGCCACCTCGGGCCACGAAATGGAGAAGCTCGGCCTGACCATCGACTCGCTGCAGATCCAGGAGATCGACGACCCCAGCGGGTACATCAGGGCACTGGCCGCGCCGCACACCGCGGCCGTGCAGCGGGACGCGCGCATCGCGCAGGCCGCCGCCGAGCGGCAGGCGACCGAGGCGGAGGCCGAGGCCACCGCGCGCAAGGCCGAGGCGATCCGCAACGCCAACATCCAGCAGGCCGGCTACCAGGCCGAGGTGGACCGGGCGCAGGCCAGCTCGAAGCAGGCCGGCCCGCTGGCGGACGCCGCGGCCCGGCAGCAGGTCGTGGTCCAGGAGACCAAGGTCGCCGAGCTGGAGGCGCAGAAGCGCGAGCAGCAGCTCCAGGCGGACGTGCGCAAGCCGGCCGACGCGAGGGCGTACGAGACGGTGACGCTGGCTCAGGCGCACCGCGAGGCCAAGGTGCACGAGGCGGAGGCCGAGGCGAAGGAGACCGAGCTGCGCGCCGCCGCCGAGGCGATGCGGATACGGGCCGCCGCCGAGGCCGAGGCCGCGGCGACGCGGGCGCGCGGTCAGGCCAACGCCGAGGCGACTCGGCTCTCCGGCGAGGCGGAGGCCGCGTCCTCGCAGGCCAGGGGCCTGGCGGAGGCCGCGGCCGCGAAGGCCAGGGGTCTGGCGGAGGCCGCTTCGGCGCAGGCCAAGGGTCTGGCCGAGGCCGAGTCGATCAAGGCGCGCGCGGCGGCGCTGGCCGAGAACCAGGAGGCGGTCATCGCGCAGGAGCTGGCGCAGAACTGGCCGCAGATCGTGCGGGCGGGCGCCGAGGCGTTCAGCAGCGTCGACCACATGGTCGTGCTCAACGGCGCGGACGGCGTGTCGGACCTGCTGGCCAAGGCCCTGACGATGGGCGGCACCGGGCTGGGCCTGGCCCGGCAGCTGCTGTCCTCGGCGACGCAGGAGGCCGCCGGCTCCGCCGACGGCGCCGGGCACGGCAACGGGGCCGTGCCGGACGGCGCCAAGATCGACATCAAGTAAGCGGGTAGCAGCCGGACACGCCGCTGCCCCGGACCGAATCCTCATTC
>JBOHCW010000276.1:0-14405 GCA_050725375.1 Actinocrinis sp.
GCCCAACACGATGAACGCCGGCTGCCGCGAGCTGTCCGCCCGCGAGATCGAGGTGCTGCGCCTGGTCGCGGACGGCCGGTCGAACAAGGCGATCGGCCAGACGATGGGCCTGTCCGCCCTGACCGTGAAGAGCCACCTCGCCCGGATCGCCCGGAAGCTGGGTACCGGTGACCGGGCCGGAATGGTCGCCATGGCGATGCGCAGCGGCATCATCGCCTGAAAGGGTGGTTAGTCCCGTTTCGGGAGCGAACGGGACTAACCGCCCGCTGAGAACGTTCGGGGATGGACTGCCGGGCTCGGCCCTCTAACCGAGACCTGATCCGACATCCAACCCCTGGACGCTCTAATACGCTTCCTTCGCGCGTTACGGTAAGGGCGTGACCGTTGACGCCCGCGAGCAGCCGCCGCCGAATGCCGAAGCCGTGCCCCTCCTCGTCCCGCGCGACGGCGTACCCGACGTCATCGTCGGCGCAGAAGCGCTCACGGCGGCGGTAGCGGCGTTCGCAGAGGGCAGCGGTCCGGTCGCCGTCGACGCGGAGCGTGCGTCGGGCTACCGCTACAGCCAGCGTGCGTACCTCGTGCAGCTGCGCCGCGAGGGCGCCGGCACGATCCTGATCGACCCGATCGCGTGCCCCGACCTGGCGCCGCTCGGCGCCGTGCTCACCGGCACCGAATGGGTCCTGCACGCGGCGACCCAGGACCTCGCCTGCCTGCGCGAGGTCGGTCTCGCCCCGGCGGCGCTGTTCGACACCGAACTGGGCGGCCGGCTGGCCGGATACGCGCGGGTCGGGCTCGGCCCGATGGTCGAGGAACTGCTCGGCTTCTCGCTGGAGAAGGGACACTCGGCCGATGACTGGTCGACCCGTCCACTGCCCGAGCCTTGGCTGCGTTACGCAGCGCTCGACGTCGAACTGCTGGTCGATCTGCGCGACGCGGTACGCCGCGACCTCGACGCCCAGGGCAAGCTCGGCTGGGCGGAGCAGGAGTTCGCGGCCGTACTGGCCGCCGCCCCGCACCCACCGCGTGCGGAGCCGTGGCGGCGCACCTCAGGCATCCACAAGGTGCGTAAGCCGCGCAACCTCGCTGTCGTGCGCGCGATGTGGGAGCACCGTGACATGCTCGCGCGCCGCCGCGACATGACCCCGGGCCGGGTCCTGCCGGACGGCGCCATCATCGAGTCCGCGGTCACCCTGCCGACCACCGTCCAGCTGATGCGCGCGGTGCCCGGATTCTCCGGCCGCACGCGGTCCGCGGACGCGGTCGGATATCACGCGGCACTGCGCTCGGCGCTCGAACTGACGGACGGTCAGCTGCCGGCCTCGCAGCCCCCGCACGACGGACCGCCGCCGGCCAAGGCGTGGGAACGCAGCGCGCCGGAAGCCGCCGCACGGCTCGCCGCCGCGCGTCCGGCCGTCGCCGCCATCGCCGACGAGCACCTGATCCCGGTCGAGAACCTGCTCTCCCCCGACCTGCTGCGCCGGCTGTGCTGGACGCCGCCGGACGATCTCGGCGACGACAGTGTGCGCGAGACGCTGCGCACAGGCGGCGCGCGGCCGTGGCAGATCGAGCTGACCGGGCACGTCATCGCGTCCGCGCTGCGCCGCGAGGCCGGGCGGCCCGCAGCGCTCTGACAGAGCCCGGTCGGCGCCTCGGGCCCTCGGGCAGCACTTCAGGCAGCACCTCGGACCGGCCACCGGCCCGCGCGAAAGCGCGCCTTGAGCGGGTCGGGGCACAGTCGGACCTCCGGCTACCGCTTCTTGTTACTGACGAGTAGCATGACGGCAGACCCAAGTCGCTGCATCGACGGAGGAGAGCCCTGTGCCTCGTACCGCTCGCGACGTCGTCTTCGTGGACGGCGTGCGCACCCCGTTCGGCAAGGCAGGCCCTAAGGGCATGTACGCCGAGACGCGGGCCGACGATCTGATCATCAAGTGCATCCGGGAGCTGGTACGGCGCCATCCCGAGCTGCCGCCGGAGCGGATCGGCGAGGTGGCCCTGGCCGCGACCACCCAGATCGGCGACCAGGGCCTGACCCTCGGGCGCACCGCCGCGCTGCTGGCCGGGCTGCCGAAGAGCACGCCGGGCTACTCGATCGACCGGATGTGCGCGGGCGCGATGACCTCGGTGACCTCGGTGGCGGGCGGCATCGCGCTCGGCGCCTTCGACGTCGCGGTCGCCGGCGGGGTCGAGCACATGGGCCGCCACCCGATGGGCGAGGGCGTGGACCCGAACCCGCGCTTCGTCTCCGAGAAGCTGGTGGACGACTCCGCGCTGGTCATGGGCTCGACCGCGGAGAACCTGCACGACCGCTTCCCCGGCATCACCCGCGAGCGCACCGACGCGTACGCGCTCAACTCGCAGCTGAAGGTCGCCAAGGCGTACGCCGACGGCAGGATCCAGCGCGACCTGGTCGCGGTGGCCACCCGCAACACGCTGGCGTCGCAGACCGCGGCCGGCGCCGGCTGGGGCCTGGCCACGGCCGACGAGCCGCCGCGCCCGGACACCACGCTGGAGGGACTGGCCGGACTCAAGACCCCGTTCCGGGTGCGCGGCCGGGTGACCGCGGGCAACTCCGCGGGCCTGAACGACGGCGCGAGCGCCTCGATCATCGCCGCGGAGGACACCGCCCGCGAGCTGGGCCTGCCGGTCGCCATGCGGCTGGTCTCCTACGCCTTCGCCGGCGTCGAGCCGGAGGTCATGGGCTACGGCCCGGTGCCGGCCACCGAGAAGGCGCTGGCCTCCGGCGGGCTGACGATCGATCAGATCGGCCTGTTCGAGATCAACGAGGCCTTCGCCGTGCAGGTGCTGGCCTTCCTGGAGCACTACGGCATCGACGACGACGACCCGCGGGTCAACCAGTACGGCGGCGCCATCGCGCTGGGCCACCCGCTGGCCTCCTCCGGAGTGCGGCTGATGACCCAGCTGGCCCGGCAGTTCGAGGAGCACACCGAGGTGCGCTACGGCCTGACCACCATGTGCATCGGCATCGGCATGGGCGGCACCGTGATCTGGGAGAACCCGCACTTCGAAGGAGCGGACAAGTGAGCGAGCTGTCGCAGAGGGCGGACGTGTTCCCGGACGAGGTGGTCACCTCGGCGCCGGTGCGGGTCTTCGACCTGCCGGGCGGCGCGGGCCGCTTCGCGCTGATCACGGTGGACAACGGCTTCGACCACACCAAGCCGACCACGTTCGGCCCGCGCGGGCTGGCCAACATCGGCGCGGCGCTGGACAAGGTGGCCGAGCTGGCCGCCTCGGGCGCGATCGTCGCCGCGGGCGTGACGGGCAAGCCGTTCATCTTCGCCGTCGGCGCGGACCTCAAGGGCGTCGAGGCGGTGACGGGGCACGACCAGGCGCACGAGATCGGCAAGACCGGCCACGACGTGTTCCGCCGGCTCGGCGAGCTGCCGGTGCCGACCTTCGCGTTCGTCAACGGCGCGGCGATGGGCGGCGGCGTGGAGATCGCGCTGCACTGCACGTACCGGACCATCTCGTCCGGCGTGCCCGCGCTCTCGCTGCCCGAGGTCTTCCTCGGCCTGATCCCCGGCTGGGGCGGCACGCAGCTGCTGCCGCGGCTGACCGGCCCGGACGCGGCCGTCACCGTGATCGTGGAGAACTCGCTCTCGCAGAACCGGCAGCTGAAGGGTCCCGCGGCCTACGGATTGGGCATCGCGGACGCGATGTTCGAGCCGGCCGACTTCCTGGAGGAGTCGCTGGCCTGGGCCGGCAGCGTGCTGCGCGGCGAGATCGTGGTCGAGCGCAAGTCCTTCGACGAGGCCGCGTGGGACGCGGCCGTGGCCCGAGGCAGGCAGGTCGCCGACTCGAAGGTGCACGGCGCGACGCCCGCGCCGTACCTGGCCCTGGACCTGATCGCCAAGGCGCGCACCGCCTCGCGCGACGAGGGCTTCGCCGCCGAGGACGACGCGCTGGCCGGCCGGATCATGAGCGAGGAGCTGCGCAGCGGAATCTACGCCTTCAACCTGGTGCAGAAGCGGGCCAAGCGTCCGGCCGGCGCGCCGGACAAGGCGCTGGCCCGCCCGGTGACCAAGGTCGGCGTGGTCGGCGCGGGCCTGATGGCCTCTCAGCTGGCGCTGCTGTTCGTGCAGCGGCTGTCCGTGCCGGTGGTGCTCACCGACATCGACCAGGAGCGGGTGGACAAGGGCGTCAAGTACGTCCACGACCAGCTCGACATCCGGGCCCTGAAGGGCCGGCTCAACGGCGACAAGCTCAACCGGCTCAAGGCTCTGGTGACCGGCTCGCTGACCAAGGACGCCTTTGCGGACGCGGATTTCGTGATCGAGGCCGTGTTCGAGGAGATGTCGGTCAAGCAGCAGGTCTTCGCCGAGGTCGAGGCGGTCGTGCGGCCGGACTGCGTGCTGGCCACCAACACCTCCTCGCTGTCGGTCACCGAGATGGCCGCGAAGCTGGCGCACCCGGAGCGGGTGGTCGGCTTCCACTTCTTCAACCCGGTCGCGGTCCTGCCGCTGCTGGAGATCGTGCGCGCCGAGAAGACCGACGACGCCGCGCTGGCGACCGCGTTCGCGGTGGCCAAGCAGCTGAAGAAGTCCAGCGTGCTGGTCAAGGACGCCCCGGCCTTCGTGGTCAACCGGCTGCTCACCCGGTTCCTCGGCGTGATCAACGAGGTGCTGGACGAGGGCACGCCGGTGGACGTCGCCGACGGCGCGCTGGAGCAGCTCGGCCTGCCGATGTCGCCGTTCGTGCTGATGGAGCTGGTCGGCCCGGCCGTCGCGCTGCACGTCTCGGAGACGCTGCACGACGCGTTCCCGGACCGCTTCGGCGTCTCGGGGAACGTCAAGCGGCTGGTCGGCGCGGGCAAGCGAGCGTTCTACCTGCCGGGCACCACGACCCTCGACCCCGAGGTCGCCGCGCTGCTTGAGGTCGGCGAGAAATCCTCAAGCGCCGAGGAGGTGCGCGACCGCGCGCTGGCCGCGATCGCCGAGGAGATCGACCTGATGCTCAAGGACGGCGTGGTCGCCGAAGCGCAGGACATCGACCTGTGCATGATCCTCGGCGCCGGCTGGCCGTTCCACCTCGGCGGGATCACCCCGTACCTGGACCGCGCCGGCGTGGCCGAGAAGGTCGCCGGCCACCGGTTCCTGCCGGTCGGCCTGGCCTCGCTGCCCGCGTAGCGGATCAGGGTACGCAGCAGGGCACGCAGCGGATCAGGTACGCAGCGGCCCGACCCCGGCGCTTCTCTCCCGCCGGTGTCGGGCCGCTGATCGCGCTGGGCGCGCCCTCTATTTCTTCTCCATGAGCACCACGTCGCGGTCGTGGGCCACCACGACGAATCCCAATGTGGCCAGGTGCTGCGACCAGCCGGCCGGGCACCATCTCGAACCCGTGTCGAACAAGGCATACCGGGCGTTCTCTGGCGCATCGACCTCGGTGTCCTTGACCAGCAACGCCACGCCGAGGTCATTCGTCACGTTGACCGGCTCGCCCGCCGGCACCAGCGAGGCGATGTGCGTGATCGCCTCGATCTCCGCGGGGGGCCGGTGGATCTTGCCGTCGTGGTACAACCACAGCGCCTCGAACGGGCGACGATGCGGTGTGATCTCGATGGCCACCGTGGTGCACAGACACAACACGGCGAGGCCCGCGACCACCTCGCGCCACCCGAAGCCGAAGCCGGCACCCCGGCGTTCCGGTTGGCGTAGCCGCCGGAGCTGTCCGACGACCGCTGGATAACGCGCCGCGACGAAGCCGGCTAGCCACCGCCCCCAGCGCTCGAACCGCAGCAGAGCGTCGGCGGCGCCGATCAGGATGATCGGGGTCACCGGCAGGAAGAAGTGGTAGTTCCATTGCCAGTGCGTGGTGTTGTCGGATACCAGCAGCAGTGCGACGGTCGAGCTGGCCAGGTATGTGATCGGCGAGAACAGGGCCAGGAAGGCGACCGGGGCGAACAGCACCCAGATGGTGTCCCACTTCACCGGCAGATTCTTCAGCTCGTGCCAGAAGTGGCGCGGATGCTCAAGCGTGTAGGCGATCGCCTGGCCGAAGCTGTTGGCGTGCAGCGACTTCTGATACGGGAAATGACGGGTGAGCCAGGACGCTTCGTTGCCGCCGAGTCCCGGCATGATGACAGCCGTCACCAGGATCATCGCGAGCAGGCCGCACGCCGCGAGAACGGCGGCGTGCCGCCGTTTGCGATTCAATGCCGCCCAGACGGCGAACAGGATCACGATCAGGCCTTGGTCTTCGTAGCACAGGACCAACGCCCCGATGATCCATGCGGCGGTAGTCCATCGCCCGGCGAGCGCTCGCTCGACCGCGAGCGCGAGCAGCAGCGGGGTGAACATGTTCTCGTGGATGTCGAACCCGACCGCGTCCTGCGTCGTGGTGCACACCAGGTACGTCGCGCAGATGATTGAGCCGACGAGCGGGCCGTGCATCCGGCGCACCGCGAGGTAGACCGGCACGCCCGCCGCGCTGATGAGCAGCGCTTGAGCCACCGCGATCGTCGATGGCGAGTCATGAATCCACAGCAGCGGCGCGAGCACGGCGAGGGCCGGCGCGAAGTGGTCGCCGAACTCGTTGGCCGTCGGGCCGTTGAGCGGCTCGGTCGGCCAGCCGTGGAACGCCCAGCCGTGGATGACCTGGAAGATGACCCCGAAGTCGTAGCTGCCGGCCAGGTAGCTGTGCACCCGGTAGACCGCGAAGGAGCTGTACTTCACCGCGGCGATCAGCGACAGCCACACCCCCGGGCAGCGGACCGCCCAGGCCAGTCCCGCAATCGACCGCGCGACAATGACCACGGCCGTTCTGCGTGCCACCGTGCGAGCGCGCTGCGCCGCCGGCGTCGGTGGCGCCATGCCGGGCGCCACTGAAACCTCAGCCACCCCAGTTTCCCCTTTGTCGCCGACAGTGAACGCCGGGCAGACCGGTGGCGCACTACCACCAAACCCCGCCCGGCGGATTGCGAGAGAACTGCTCAGAAGGGCCGCTTAAGCGGAGACGGCCGCGTCGGAGTTCGCGTCGGACTCCTCACGGCGCGGCATCATCGGCGCGTCGCGGCCGGTGCCGGCCGGGGTGGCGCGCTTGTCGCCGCCCTGCTCGTGGTACTCCTCCTCGACGTTGACCGTCCACACGTCGTGGTCCGAGCCGGTGCGGATGTTCTCCGCGGTCAGCAGCGCGGTCATCATCGAATGGTCCTGGTTGTTGTACCGGTGCATGCCGTTGCGGCCGACCGGGTGGACGTTCGGGACGTTCTCGTCCAGCCAGGCCCGGATCACGTCGAGGTTCTTCTGGTACCGGTCGTCGTACACCGGGTACGCCTTGGGCATCCGCACCACGTATCCGGCCTCGACCTTGCCCGGCCCGATCAGGTTGAGCCGCTCGAGCTCCGCGGTGCCGAGCTTGACCAGCTCCTCGTCCGAGGTGCTCCACACCTCGTCGCCCTCGTTGACGAAGTACTCCAGGCCCAGGCAGGTGCGCCCGTCCTTGACCAGGTACGGCGACCAGGAGCCGAAGTTCTGGATCCGGCCCACCTTCACGCCCGGGGTGTGGATGTAGATCCAGTTGTCCGGGAAGCCGGCCTCCAGCGGCACCACCAGCGCGATGGTCAGGAAGTCCCGGTAGCGCAGGTCGTCCGCGGCGGCCAGCGCCTCGGCGGAGGCCGGCGGGTCCATTGCGCGCAGCAGCGCCGAGATCGGCGTGGACGAGACGACGTGGTCGCCCGGGATGCGCGTCGCCGCACCGTCCGCACCGGTCACGGTCACCGCGACAGCGCCCTTACCCGGCTCCCAGTGCACGCCGTCGACCGAGGTGTTCAGCTCGACCGTGCCACCCTGCGCGCGCACCTTGTCGGTGGCGACCTCCCACATCATCCCGGGCCCGTACTTGGGGTACTGGAACTCCTCGATGAGGCTGGTGATGTCCTTCTGGTTGCGCTTGGGCAGCAGCGCGTTCTTGATCGCGCCCATCAGCGAGAGGTTCTTGATGCGCTGCGCGGCCCAGTCCGCGGGAAGCTCGGTGGTGCTCATCCCCCACACCTTCTCGGTGTAGGTCTTGAAGAAGATCGAGAACAGCCGCTTGCCGAACCGCGCGGTGACCCAGGCGTCGAAGTGCGTCTGGTCCTTCGGCGGGTTGATCCGCGCCCAAGCGTACGAGAACACACACCGCGCGGCCTCGACCAGGCCGAGCCCCTTCAGCGCGTTGCCCGCCTTGAGCGGGTAGTCGAACAGCTTGCCGCGGTAGTAGATCCGTGACATGCGCGGGCGCAGCAAAAAGTCCTCGTCGGGGAGGATCTCGTGCCACAGGGACTCGACCGCCGCCACCTTCGTGAAGAAGCGGTGCCCGCCGATGTCGAAGCGCCAGCCCTCACGCTGCACGGTCTGCGAGATGCCGCCGACCGTGTCCGAGGCCTCGAACACCCGGACGGGCAGGCCGTGCTTGGTCAGGTCGTAGGCCGCGGTCAGTCCCGCGGGCCCGGCGCCGATGACGAGGGTCGAGGGGGCTGGCTGTGCGGCAGCGTTGTCGAAGGGGTCCACGATTCAGAATTCTTTCAGACGGCCTGGTCAGCGAAGGACTGTCCACAGTAACGAAGTGTGCTCGTACTGTAACAAGCCCATTCGTCTCGGCCGAGCCATCCTGAATTCAGCACAATGAAAGTGTGAAAATACCGCTACCACGAACCGGTTCGAAGCGTCGGCCGATCGGCCGCGCGTCGACTAACCGAGTGCGGCGCGTGCGGCGGCGGCGACTCCCTCTCCGGTCAGGCCGAGGCGCTCCAGGATGACGGGGCGCTTGGCATGGCCCAGGAACTCGCGCGGGATGCCGAGCACGCGCACCGGCAGGGTCAGCCCGGCGTCCTGCAGTGCCTGCGAGACCGCCGCGCCCACGCCGCCGACCCGGTTGTTGTCCTCGATGGTGACCACGGCGCGGTGCTTGCCGGCCAGTTCGGTCAGCGCCGGGTCCAGCGGCTTGACCCAGCGCGGGTCGACCACGGTGGCCTCGACGCCCTCGGCCGCCAGGATCTCGGCGGCGGCCAGGCCCTGCGCGGCCATCGGGCCGGCGGTGACGATCAGCACGTCGCCGCCCTGGGCCTCGGCACCGCCGTTAACGCCACCGGGCACCCGCAGCAGGTCCATGACACCGAGCCGGTCCACGGCCTCGATCTCCGCTCCGGCCGTGCCCTTGGAGAAGCGCACGACGGTCGGCGCGTCGTTGACCTCCAGCGCCTCACGCAGCTGCGCGCGCACCTGGCCCGGGTCGCGCGGCGCCGCGATGCGCAGGCCCGGGACCACCTGGAGGATCGACATGTCCCACATGCCGTTGTGGCTCGCGCCGTCGTCGCCGGTCACCCCGGCACGGTCGAGCACGAACGTCACACCGGCGCCGTGCAGCGCACAGTCCATCAGGACCTGGTCGAAGCACCGGTTGAGGAAGGTCGCGTACACCGCGACGACCGGGTGCAGGCCGCCGAACGCGAGGCCGGCCGCCGACGTCGCGGCGTGCTGCTCGGCGATGCCGACGTCGAAGATCCGCCCGGGGTAGGCCTTGGCGAACTTGTGCAGGCCGACCGAGTGCAGCATCGCCGCGGTGATGCCGACCACGTCGGCCCGGTCGTTGCCGACCTTGACCATCTCGTCGGCGAACACGTCGGTCCAGGTCGCGCCCTGGTCCTGGTAGGGCAGCCCGGTCTCGGCGTTGATCACGCCGACCTGGTGGAACTGGTCGCGCTCGTTCTCCCGGGCCAGCTTGTAGCCCTCGCCCTTGCGGGTGATGCAGTGCACGATGACCGGGCCGCCGAAGCCCTTGGCCCGGCGCAGCGCGGTCTCGACCTCCTCGACGTCGTGGCCGTCGATCGGGCCGATGTACTTCAGGCCCAGGTCCTCGAACATGCCCTGGGGGGCGACGATGTCCTTGATGCCCTTCTTCATGCCGTGCAGCGTGTCGTAGATGCCGCGGCCGACCACGGGCGTCTTCGGCAGGGTGCGCTTGCCCCAGGACAGGAACTTCTCATAGCCCTGCGTCATGCGCAGGGTGGCCAGGTGCTCGGCCAGTCCGCCGATGGTCGGCGAGTAGGAGCGCTCGTTGTCGTTGACCACGATGACGACGGGGCGGTCCTTGGCGCAGGCGATGTTGTTCAGCGCCTCCCAGGCCATGCCTCCGGTCAGCGCGCCGTCGCCGATGATGCCGACCACGCGGCGGTCGGTCTGCCCGCGCACCTGGTACGCCTTGGCGATGCCGTCCGCGTAGGACAGCGCGGTGGACGCGTGCGAGTTCTCCACGACGTCGTGCTCTGACTCGGTGCGCGAGGGGTAGCCGGACGGGCCGCCCTCCTGGCGCAGCTTGTCGAACTCGTGCCGGCCGGTGAGGATCTTGTGCACGTACGTCTGGTGGCCCGTGTCCCACACGATGGTGTCGCGCGGCGAGTCGAACACCCGGTGCAGCGCGATGGTCAGCTCCACCACGCCGAGGTTCGGCCCGAGGTGCCCGCCGGTGCGGGTGACCTTCTCGATCAGGAACCCGCGGATCTCGCCGGCGAGCCGGTCGAGCTGCGCGCGGTCCATCCGGTCCAGGTCGCGGGGGCCGTGCACGGCGTTCAACAGGGACTGCTCACCGTTCGGCGTCTCGGTGCTCGAATTGCTGACCGGCAGCGACACGGGTGCCTCCTTGATGCTCTCGACGGTTCCCCGAGTGGCGAAGCCCGGAATTCATCGTCCCGTACCCCGCTCGCCGACGCGCGCGGGCCGCCCGCCCGATAGGACGAGCCCCTGAGTCTAATCGCCGAGCGGTCGCCGGCCCGGTGCCGGACGCGGCGCCTACACATGTTCTTCACGGTGCCGGATGCGCGCTATGTGCACGCGTGAAGCCGTGGCACGCCGGATGAACGCCGGCTGCTTACCAGGACTCTGACGGCGGCGTCGCCGCGGCGGCCAGCAGCGGCGCGATGGCGCCCGGCGGGTCGTTGAGCAGTGGGCCGAAGGCGCGTTCGGCCGCGCCGACCAGGGTCGAGTCCGGGCCGAGCCCGGGAGCCACCAGGCGCACCAGCTCACGCGGCGCGACCAGGCCGGAGGTTCGCAGCGTCGTGCGCAGCTGGTGCTCGACGGCGGGCAGGATGTCGCGCAGCAGTCCCCCGAAGACGACCACCTCGGGGTTGAAGATGTTGACCAGGTTGCCGACGCCGATGCCCAGCCACTCGCCCACGTGCCGGATCGCCGCGGCCGCGCGCGGGTCGCCGCCGGCCGCTGCGGCGACCACGGCGGGGACGGTGGAGCGCGGCCCGTCCGGATGCCCGGCGGCGTCGAGGATGGCCTTCTCGCCGATCTCGGTCTCCCAGCAGCCGCGCGCGCCGCAGCGGCACAGCCGGCCGGCCGGGTTGACCACCATGTGGCCCAGTTCGCCGCCGTAGCCGCCCGCTCCGCGCAGCGGCTCGCCGCCGACGATGATGCCGACGCCGACGCCGACCTCTCCGGTCAGGTACACCGCGTCGGTGGCGCCCGCGGCCGCGCCGCGCACGTGTTCGGCCAGTGCGCCGAGGTCCGCGTCGTTGCCGACGGAGACCGGGGCGTGGATGCCGTGCTGGGCCACCACGGCGGCCAGCGTCTCGCCGAGCGGCGCGTCCACCCAGCCGAGGTTGGGTGCGAAGCGCACCAGGCCGTCCTCGTCGCGCACGACGCCGGCGATGGCCGCGCCGATGCCGACGCACACCGCGTCGGGCGCGGCCCGGCCGAGCATCTCGCCGGTGAACCGGCCCAGGTGCGCCGCGACGTCGTCGAGCGCGTAGTCGCCGCGCGGCCGGTACAGCTCGCGCCGGTCGAGGACGGCGCCGCCGAGTCCGACGCGCGCGGCGATCAGGTAGTCGACGCCGATGTCGAAGGCGAGTACGTAGACCCGCTCCGACCTCGGCACCACCACCAGCGAGGGCCGGCCGGCCCCCGCGCCGGCCCCGCGTGCGGGAAGTTCCTCGCGCACGAGGCCGGCGTTGGTCAGGTCGGCGGTCAGGGCGCCGATCGTCGACCGGTTGAGCTGCATCGCGGCGGTCAGTTCCGCGCGCGAGGTGGGTCCGTGCACGTGCACGTACCGCAGCAGGGTGGACACGTTGTGCCGGCGCACCTCGTCCTGGGTGGCCCCGGCCAGTCCGGACGCCATGGACGAGTTGCGACGTTCAGGCGGCATGGCTAAGCCTCACAGTCACGACCGTTCGCCTCCGTCCGACGCGCCTGGCGTACCACCCCGCCCTTTGACCACTCCTGGACTAAACCGACGCCCCCGCCCGTCCGGCGTGCCTGGACAGCGCGTCGACCGCGGCGGCCAGCAGTAGGACGATGCCGGTGATGATGAACTGGTAGGCCGAGGCGTTGCCACCCTTGATCAGGTTGCTCATGCCGTAGGCCAGCACCGTCAGGGCCAGACCGCCGAGCACCGCGTCGATCACCCGGCCGCGGCCGCCCGCGAGCGAGGTGCCGCCGACGACGGCCGCCGCGACGGCGAGCAGCAGCGTGTTGCCGCTGCCCTCCTGGGTGTTCACGCCGTTCAGCTGCGAGGCCAGGAACAGGCCGGACAGGCCGGCCAGGGTGGAGCAGATCACGAAGACCGAGGTGCGGATCAGCCGGACCGGGATACCGGCGCGGCGGGCCGCCTCGTCGCTGCCGCCGACCGCGTAGATGTGCCGGCCGTAACGGGTCTTGCCGAGCACGAAGGTCAGGATGACCAGCAGCACGACGATGATCGGCGCGACCCACGGGACGCCCCGGATGTGGATGCCAGCGCGCTGCTGCCAGTCCAGGGCCTGGTCGATGTTGCACGCGTACACGAACAGCGCGCCGCCGATGATCATGGCGCCGATGCGCAGCACCAGCAGGATGGTCGGCTCGGTCGCCAGGCCCTGGCGCCGTCGGCTGCCCAGCTGGATCATCTTGACCACGGTGTAGAGCGCGATGCCGATGACCAGGTAGACCCAGCCGAGCACCGGGCTCAGCCGCGAGTTGTCCAGCGCGATGATCACCTTGTCGCTGATGGAGACCTGGCCGGAGGAACTGCCGATCACCAGGATCTGCGCGCCCTGGAAGGAGATGAACGCGGCCAGGGTGACCACGAACGAGGGGATGCCGATTCGGGAGCGCAGCCAGCCGAGCAGCAGGCCGGACACGGCGCCGAACGCCGCGGCCGCGATGACCGCGATCGGCCACGGCATGTTGTGCTTCACCGAGAGGATCGCGCCGAAACACGCGGCGGTGGAGCCGACCACGCCGGCCGACAGGTCGATCTCGCCCAGCAGCAGGACGAAGACCAGGCCCATCGCCAGCACGATGGTGGCCGCGGACTCCTGCAGGATCGAGACGAAGCTCGACAGGCTCCAGAAGCCGGGCTGGGCGATCGAGAAGATGACGACCAGCACCACGATGCCGATCACGGCGGGCAGCGAGCCGATCTCGCCGGTGCTCACCCTCGCCCGCCAGTTGCTGAAGCTCTCACCGATCGTGCGGGGCATCGCGGCGGTGACGACGGGTGCGGCGTCCGCGCGGTTGTCGGTCAGCGACTCGCTCATGCCGCCGCTCCATTCGTGCTCAGGGTCGTGGCGAGCGGGAGGCCGATGTTGCCGGAACGGCCGGCCGTGATCAGCTCGACGATCTGGGTGTGCGTGACGTCGGCGCGCTTGACCAGTGCGGCCATCTGGCCGAGGTAGAGCGCGGCGATACGGTCGGAGACCTGCAGCACGTCATTCATGTTGTGCGAGATGAGGATGACCGCCAGGCCCTGGTCGGCCAGGTTGCGCACCAGCCGCAGTACTTCGGCGGTCTGCGCGACGCCGAGGGCGGCGGTCGGCTCGTCGAGGATGACGACCTTCGAGTTCCACAGCACGGCCTTGGCGATCGCCACGGTCTGCCGCTGGCCGCCGGAGAGGCTGGCGACCCGCTGCCGCACGGACTTGACGGTGCGCACCGACAGGGACGCGAGCGTCTCTCCCGCCATGCGCTCCATGGCCGGCTCGTCCAGCGTGCGCAGACCGGTGAGGCGCTCGCGGCCGAGGAACATGTTCTGGACGATGTCGAGGTTGTCGCACAGGGCCAGGTCCTGGTAGACGATCTCGATCCCGAGGGCGGCCGCGTCGCGCGGGCCGCCGACCTTGACGCGCCTACCTTCGAAAAGGTAGTCGCCGTCGTCGATGGAATATGTGCCACCGATGCACTTGACCAGCGTGGACTTACCCGCGCCGTTGTCGCCGACCAGTGCCGTCACTTCGCCGAGGTGGGCTTCGAAGTCCACCCCTTTGAGCACGCTGACGGGGCCGAACGACTTGGTGATCCCGCGCATCCGCAGGATCGGCTCGTTCTCGCTCACCTCGACCTCTCCTCTTCGATTCGCCTAGATATTGCGGCGAAACTGTGACAACGCGATACCACCGCGAACCCTTCCGAACAAGCCGAGTCCCCGGTCTC
>JBOHCW010000277.1:0-19991 GCA_050725375.1 Actinocrinis sp.
CGGACGATCTGCAGGTAGGGGGCGATACCGGAGCGCGGGTCCAGATGGAACTCGATCACCACTTCCTCTATTCATCTAGGTGACTAGCACAATGACGCTGTGCGGTGGCGCTGTCAATACTGCGGCTTACGTGCGCGGCGATGCCCGGTCGGGCACGTCGCAGGGCCCGGGGTTGAACGAGCGCAACAGGTTCCGGGAGAGGTGGACAGCGGTTCGGCGGCTCTGGAAGGCTGAAGCGCAGCAGCATCGACGGACAAACGGACGAGGGTTACGGGGGCCGCGTGAGCATCGAACTTCCCGGTGAGGTGGCGAGTTTCCTCAACGCGATCGGCATCAACTGGCCGAACGTGGACGAGGACCAGGTGCGGGCCTTCGCAGGGCACGTGCGCGACTTCGGCAACAACGTCGACAGCACGCACCAGGACGCGTCCAGCACGGTTCAGCAGATGTCCTCCGCCTACTCCGGGCGCTCGTACGAGCAGCTCGTCGAGACGTGGACGCAGATGTCGAACTCGCACATGAAGGAACTGGTCGACGCGTGCCACGTGGTCGCCGAGGCGCTGGACATCGCGGCGGACGCGATCGTGGCGGCGAAGGTGGCGGCGATCGCCGAGCTGATCGCGCTGGCCGCCGCGTTCATCGCCGACCAGGCCGCCGCGGTGCTGACCTTCGGCATCGCCGAGGCGGCGCTCGCGCTGGTCGAGGAGGCGGGCAAGAAGGTGATCGACCTGCTGATCCAGCAGCTGGAGCAGCAGATCATCGCGCAGGTGATCGGCGCGGCGGTCGAGCCGCTCGAACAGGTCGTGGAGAAGGCGCTGAGCGGGCTGGTGTTCAAGGGCGTCGAGTCGGCGCTCGGGGTCTCGTCGGGGGCGGGCGGCGCGGTCGGGTCGAGCTTCGGCATCGTGCCGGACGAGCTGATGAACCATGCGAACGCGCTGCAGGGGCACGCGGACACGGTCGCGGGGCACGCGGCGACGTTCGCGTCTAACGTGTCGTCGATCAGCTTTGGAGAGTAGCGGTAGGTAGGGGATTCGTACGCGCGCCGACGGATGTTGGGGTCGGCGCGGCGCTACGTGGATGACGAAGTTTCACGGCCCGGGGCGCCCTGCGCTCCGGGCCTGCTTTTGTGCCCGGGGGCGCGTCGTGGGCTGGTCGTGGTGGAATCATTGCGTGGGGTTCTGAGTGTTATCTACGATGATGACGTCCATTTGCGTTGGTTAATGTTCGAAATGAGGGGGCCGTGACAGCAGCGAACGGAACCGGGATCGCGACGGGGACGGGTGACGGCGCCGGGACCAGACCGGGACTGATCTCGATGGCGGCGGGCGGAGCGGAATTGCTGCTCGACGCCTCTGGGGACTCCGTGCCGCGGGTAGTGCACTGGGGCGCGGAATTGGGGCCGCTCGCGGACGGCGGGGCCGGGTTGGGGTCGGCGCTCGCGGTGGCGGGGGCCGGGGCGCAGTACGGTACCGCACTGATTCCGTCGCCCGGGGACGGGTGGTTCGGGCGTCCGGCGCTGAGCGGGCACCGGAACGGGACGGCCGTGCCGGTGCGGCTGAGGCTGGTGGAGCCGGTCGAGGCGAGCCGGGGCCGCGCCGTCGCGGCGGATGACGGGGCCGAGGAGGACAAGGCGTGGCGCGCTGGCGGGGCTGTGCACTTCCGGGCGGCGGACGAGGTGGCCGGACTGGCCTTGGACACGGCGCTGGAACTGAGCGCACACGGCGTGCTGCGCGTACGGCATCGGGTGACGAATACCGGTCAGGCGCCTTACACGCTCGACCGGCTCGTCGCGCTGCTTCCGGTGCCGTCGCAGGCCGTCGAGGTGCTGGACTTCGCCGGGCGCTGGGGGCGTGAGCGCTCGCCGCAGCGGGCGGCGATCCGGCAGGGGGTCTGGTCGCGGGAGAACCGCCGGGGGCGTACCGGGTTCGACGCGGGGCCGGTGCTCGTCGGGAGCGCGGGATTCGGGTTCCGG
Source organism: Actinocrinis sp. (assembly GCA_050725375.1). Classification (GTDB taxonomy): domain Bacteria; phylum Actinomycetota; class Actinomycetes; order Streptomycetales; family Catenulisporaceae; genus Actinocrinis. The sequence continues at coordinate 1,973 of JBOHCW010000277.1, forward strand.
GCCGGGGAGGTGTGGGGCGTGCACGCGGGATGGAGCGGGAACCACGTGCAGTACGTCGAACGGCTCGCGGACGGCGCGGCGGTGCTCGGGGCCGGCGAACTGCTGGAGCCCGGCGAGATCAGGCTGCCGACCGGGCAGTGGTATCAAAGTCCCTGGGTCTACTTCGCGGCGAGCGCGGCGGGGCTGGACGCGCTGAGCGCGGCCTTCCACGAGAGCCTGCGCGCACGGGACCGGCATCCGCGCGCGGCGCGGCCGGTCACGCTGAACATCTGGGAGGCGGTGTACTTCGACCACGCGCTGGACCGGCTGCTCGAACTGGCCGACACGGCGGCGTCGGTCGGCGTCGAGCGGTTCGTGGTGGACGACGGCTGGTTCCGGCACCGGCGCGCCGACGACGCCGGGCTGGGCGACTGGTACGTCGACGAGTCGGTGTGGCCGCGGGGCCTGCACCCGCTGGCCGACCGGGTGCGCGGGCACGGGATGCAGTTCGGGCTCTGGTTCGAGCCGGAGATGGTGAACCCTGACTCTGATCTGGCCCGGGCGCACCCGCACTGGCTGCTGTCCGATCCGGCGCGTCCGCCGTACGAGCAGCGGCACCAGCAGGCACTGGACCTCGCGCGGCCCGAGGCGTTCGCGTACCTGCTGGAGCGGATCAGCTCCCTGGTCGAGGAGTACCGGATCGACTACATCAAGTGGGACCACAACCGGGACATCGCAGAACCCCTGCACAACGGGGTTCCGGGCGTGCACGCGCAGACCGCGGCCGTGTACCGGCTGCTGGACGCGCTGCGCTCGCGGCATCCGGGCCTTGAGATCGAGTCCTGCTCGTCGGGCGGCGCGCGGGTCGACCTGGGCATCCTGGCGCGCACCGACCGGGTGTGGGGGTCGGACAACATCGACCCGCTCGAACGGCAGTCGATCTCCCGCTGGACCAGCCTGCTGATTCCGTACGAGCTGATCGGCGCGCACGTCGGCTCCTCCCCCGCGCACGTGAGCGGCCGCGCGACCGAGCTGTCGTTCCGCGCGGCCACCGCGCTCTTCGGACACGCCGGGATCGAGGCGGACCTGACTGGCTGGAGCGAGGACGGGCTCGGCCGGCTGACGGCCTGGATCGACACGTACAAGCGGCTTCGGCCCCTGCTGCACTCAGGTTCGATCGTGCGCGTGGACCATGCGGACCCGGCGGCGTGGGTACACGGGGTCGTCGCGGCGGACCGCTCGCACGCGGTGTTCGCGTACGTGCAGCTGGAGACCTCGACGTACGAGGTCGGCGCGGCGATGCGGTTCCCCGGGCTGAATCCGGACGCGGACTACGCGCTGACGGTGCTGCCCGCGGTCTCCGCCCGGCCACGGACGTGGCCCGCGTGGGCAAGCGGCGCCGACGACAGCGGGCTGATTCTTTCGGGCAGGCTGCTGAGCGTGTCAGGAGTCGCCGCTCCGGCGCTGGTGGACAAACCCGGGCAGGCGTTCGTGGTAGAGCTGCGGGAAGTGGCCCGGTGACGACGGCTGGAGCGTGACAGAGCGATAATCGCACTCTGAGAGGGCTGCGACGTGGACGGCCGGACGGTGTCGACTCGTCCGGCCGGCCGTCAGTGTGCTGATCGAAGGTCAGAAGTCGAACAGCTCGGTGTGGATGCGGCGGCGCGGGATGCCGGCGCGTCGCAGGTTCTTGATGGTCGCCCGGGCCATCGCGGGCGAGCCGCAGATGAACACCTCGCGCTCGTCGAGGTCGGTGATCAGCTTTCTGAGGCGGCCGGGGTACATCGGGTCGTCCTTCGGCGTCTTGCCGCGCTTGCCGAGCACCGGGACGAAGGTCAGCCGGCCCTCGTCGTGCATCGCGTTCAGCTCGTCGGCCATCAGCAGGTCGGCCCGGCTGGACGCGCGCTGCAGGAAGATCACGTCGCCGGGGCCGCCGTCCAGCGCCTCGGCGAGGGCGCGCAGCGGGGTCACGCCCACGCCGCCGCCGATCAGCAGCACGCGCTGGCGGCGGCGCAGCTCCGCGGTGAACGCGCCGTACGGACCGTCCGCGACGACACGCACGCCGGGCCGGATGCGGCGCTTGAGGCGGCGCGTGTAGTTGCCGACGCCCTTGACCGTCAGGCGCAGCACGCCGTTGGTCGGCGCCGCCGACAGCGAGAACGGGTGCGTCTGATACCACAGGCCGCGGCCGAGGAAGCGCCAGCGGAAGTACTGGCCGGCCTGCGCGCCGAGGCGCTCGAGGTTCACCCCGCCGACGTAGATCGAGATGGTGTCGGCGGACTCGACCACCACGCCGACGACCCGCAGCCGGTATTTCAGGGTCCTGTTGGCCGGGATCGCCACCCGGTAGAGCAGGATCGCGGCCGCCACCGTGACGTGCATAGCGATCCAGGTGTCCTTGGCGTACTCGTTGCGGGTGAACTGCGCGCCCAGGAAGATCTGGTGGAAGAAGGCCATCGCGACGGCCGGGTACGCCACCAGGTGCAGAGTGTGCCAGCGGTCGTAGCCGAGCTTCGTGCGGAACCGCTTGATCGACGAGACGCCGATCGCCAGCAGCAGCGCGAAGCCGCCGGTCGCCATCAGGACGTAGGGATAGGTGGCGAAGACGGACTTGACCACCTCGCTCGGCGGCGCCTGCAGGCTCATCGAGTAGCCCGCGATCACCAGGCCGGTGTGCGCGGTGAGCAGCAGGATCAGGTACGCGCCGAGTCCGCGGTGCAGGGTGGCCAGCCAGGAGCCGATCCGCCGCTCCAGCCACGGGATGCGCGCCATCAGCGCGACCTCGATCAGCAGCAGGTACGCGCCGAGCAAGCCGGTCAGCTGCGCGCCCATAATGTACTGGTCGCCCAGGTGCTGCAGCCGCGCGGGCGGGGTCTGCAGCCACCACAGGAAGATCACCTCGGCGCCGCCGGCGAACGCCAGCAGCACCAGGACGCCGGCCAGCGCGTGCCGGGAGAGCGCCGGGCGCGCGTACGTCCACGTCTTCGCCGGGTCGGCCCACATCTGGGTCAGGCCGGGGCGCTCGGGGATCGCGAGGCGGGTCGGCGGGGCGGCGGCGAACTCGGCGCCCTGCGTTTGCGGCGCGCGGGACTGGCGCGGGATCGCCCGGTGCGTTCCGGTGTCAGACGTCGAAGGCACCGCGCGGTGGGTACCGGTGTCCGAGACGGCGCGATGCGTACCGGTGTCGGATACCGCGCGATGGGTCCCCGTGTCCGAGACCGGGCGATGTGTTCCGGAGTCGGAGACGGCGCGGTGGGTGCCCGTGTCAGACATCTGCGGCCGCGGGCCAGGACCGACGGCGGGACGCTGCGTGCTCTGTCCCGGCGGCACCTGCGGCGCGCGTCGGCGCCCCTCGACCGGCACGCCCTGGTCGGTCACCGCCACCTGACGGCCCGTCGAGGTCACATCGACGCGGCCGTGCAGCACCGCGTGCTGTTGCGCGTCGTACTGCGCCCACTGCTCCACAAGGCGCCGCTGCTGCTCGTACAGCAGCCGGTCCTCTTCCTGCCGGCGCAGCCACTGCTCGCGCTGCTGCTGGACCCACCGGGGCGCGACGCCGCCGAGCCACGGGAAGTCCCGCAGCCAGGCCGGTTCGCCGCCGCCGTCGGATCGGTCGGTCATCGCGGACTCCGTTCGCACTTCCGGGATGGCTCACCGCCCTCGGGGCGTTCACCGCCGCGAGATGGCACTGTGATTGGAACAGACGCATTCGCCCGAAAGAGTGTCCTTGGCCCAATCCTGAACAAGACTTTGCCCTCCTCGCCGAACCTCTGCGGCCCGTTTCCGTTGCGGCCGCGGCAGCCTACACGCAAGGGCCGCCGGCTCCGTTCATCGGGAGCCGGCGGCCCTGCGTCGTGCCTGGTGGATCGGCCGGTGCCGCCGCGGGGGCCGGCGCCGTGCTTCAGGGCCCTGTCGAGCCTTCCTTCAGCTTTCGCTCAGGGTTCTGTCGCCCGTGCGGGTCACGCGTTGAAAAGCATTCCGTACACCGCGTAGGCCATCGCGATATCGGATTGCGCCCAGAACCGGTGGTAGACGAACGACGGGGCGGCCCCGCCGTTCAGGTAGGACTGGACCTTCGACCACTGCGGGTCGCTGGTGTACCAGGAGCGGATCGACAGGAAGGTGTCGCCGGCCTTGATCGCGTCGCCGTCGGGCATGGTGCCCGTCCAGCCGGACGGGATGTACAGGCCGTCCTGGTCGACGTTCGAGGTCGAATACACCTGGTTGAACCGGTTGTAGTCGGTGCGGGTCTCCGGTGTGACGACTCCGATCGAGTCGCGGTCGTTGGCCCACATGACGTCCAGCAGGTTCTTGGCCAGCGTCGTGGCGGTGCTGTCGTTGGCCTTCTTGCCGTAGTACGACAGCGTCTTGGCCAGCGAGGCGGCCAGACCGACGTCCTGGCCGTAGCTGGAGACCGTCACGTGCAGCCCGGTGTTGGCCACCGACGTGGTCGTGCTGGTCCACGTGTCGGGCTGGCCGGTCCACGTCAGGTTCGACGGGATCTGCCAGGCCCCGGTCGCGACGTTGACGGTGGTCTGCGACTCGGCCCAGGAGACCCACTTCTTGAGCAGGGCGCCCGCGGTCGCGTTGCCGGTCACGTAGTAGTACTCCGCGACCCGCTCCATCGACCAGGTCTGCATGCCGAACCACTGGTTGGACGGCGGGTCGTGGTAGACCGGCTCCCAGTCGTAGGCCATGCCGTAGAAGGTCGAGTCGCCGGACGGCGGGGTGGCGTACTGGCCGTCCCAGCTGTTGGTCGCGCCACCCGCGATCGCGCCCTCGGAGGACTGCAGCCACTGGTAGAACTGCAGCTGGCGGGTCAGGCTGATCCCCCAGTCGCTCGCCCCGGTCGGCGACTTCGGCTCGATCGCCGGGACGGAGGACAGCGCGTAGGCGGTCAGCGGGTTCTGATAGCCGAAGTGCGCCGCGCCGTCACCGATGCGCCAGGCCCATCCACCGGAAGTGGACAGCGATCCGCCCCAGGCGTAGTACCAGGACAGCAGGTAGTGCGCGCTGGTCTTGCCGTTGCCGGCCGGGCAGCCGGTGCTGGTGCAGTTGCCGATCTGCTTGAAGTACTTGTCGAAGAACGAGTACCTCAGGTAGTCGCCCATCTTGCCGGCCTTGGCGACCGTGGCGGTGACCGAAGACTCCTTGCCCTGCGCCTTGGCCCAGGTGTCCGCCCAGTAGGCGGCCTGGATCGCGCGCGCGTCGGCATCGGGGGCGTCGGTGTACTTCCACTGCGGCGTGTTGGAGCCCGCGATGAACAGGTCCAGGTAGCCGTTGGTGCCGCCGTACTTCATGTTGTCACACGTCGGCTGGGGCACGGTCTCCCAGACCGACTCCTGCGCGCCGCGCTGGAAGGTGTTGATGAACGACGGGCTGTTGGTGGCACCCGGGCCGAGCTCGCAGCCGCCGGACGGGGTGTCGCCGAACCCGTACTTGTTGTCCACATCCTCCAGCCAGTGCATGCCGTAGATGTCCCAGGTCCCGTAGGTCTGGTCCAGTTCGGCGGCCAGCGGGTCGTTGCCGGTGGACACCGAGCTGGTGGTGGCCACCGGGTAGTCGGACGGCAGCGGCTCCTCGGGCGCGTACTGGGCCGGCGAGGCCGGGTTGTACGAGCTGTTGGACGGCTGGGCCGCGTGGCTCGGGATCATGTACTGCTCCATGAGCGACCACGCGTTGTTGAACTTCGACCAGTCGCCGGTGACCTCGCCGTAGGTGGCCTGGAGCCAGATCAGGTAGCTCCACGCCTCGGAGGTGGTCTCGTGGCCGTAGTCGGGCGCCTCGACGATCAGCGTCTCGACCGAGTGGTACGGGATCCCCTTCGAGCTGAAGTAGCCGTTCGCCGGGTTGGTGATCTCGTTGTACAGCGTCAGGAAGTCCTGCGTGTACTGCCCGGTGGCGCCCGTCTCGGTCGCGGTGACCGCGGCGGCGGTGTAACCGGTCGCGGTCTCGTTGAACGTCGCGGCACCGGTCGACGAGGCGTCGGCGGTGAGCGTGACGTTCTGCGCGGTGTTGTAGTTGGTCGGCGTGAACGTCAGCGAGGCGCCGGCCGTCACCGACAATCCGGTGTTGCCGCCGCTCGCCCTGGCGACTACTACGGTGACGTTCGCCGTCGGCATCGCGTTGAGCGTCACGCCGAACGTGCCCGTCGAGCCTTGGGCGAGGGTCAGCGTGGTCGGACTCGCCACGATCGACGGGCCGCTGGAGACGGTGATCCCGACCGGGGCCGAGGTCGTCGTCGCGCCGAGGCTGTCGGTGGCCACCGCGGTGATCGAATAACCGCCCGCCGCGACACCTGTCCAGCTGACCGCGTACGGCGCGGCGGTCGCCGAGCCGATCAGGGTCGTGCCGCTGTAGTACGCGACGGTGGAGATCGTGGCTCCGTCGGACGCCGAGGCCGTCGCCGTCAGCGGGACGGTGCCCGGCGCGGTGTACGTGGCACCGGCCGCCGGGCTGGTGATCGCCACGGCGGGCGCGGTGTGCGCGCCGCCGCAGACCGTCCCGTTGATGCTGAAGACCGTCGGGTTGGTGTTGGTGCCGGAGTAGTTGAAGTTGGCGCCGATGGTGACGGTGGCGTTGGTGGCCACCGAGCCGTTCCAGGGCGCGTTCGCCGCGGTCACGTTCGTGCCGCTCTGCGACCAGGTCGCGCTCCAGCCGTTGGTCAGCCTCTGGCTGCCGGTGTAGCTGTAGCCGAGCGACCAGTTCGTCCAGGCCGCGCCGAGGTTCTTGATGGTGACGCTCGCGGTGAAGCCGGAGCCCCAGTCGGACTGGTCGGTGTACGTGACCTGGCACTGGGTCGTCGCCGCGTGTGCGGGCAGTGCCGTCAGCCCGGCGAAGGCGAAGGCGGCCGCGACACTCGTCGCCACCACTCTTCGGAGCCTGCGCCACAGCGGGCCGCGGCCGGTTCTGTGTTTCATGGGTACGGGTTTCTCCTTATCGGGTGTCGGCGCGTCGTCGCGCCGAACGGTGCGGCACGCGGACGCGGGAGGCCCGGTTTCAGGGCGCGGGAGGTCCCCGGCCGGCGGGTATCCCACCGGCCTCAAGGGCCTTACTCACCATGCGGACCGGGTTCCCGGCGTCCGGCCGATCAGGCGGACTCGCGCTGAACCAGCGAGGTCGGCAGCTTGTTCTGCGCCTCCGGAACGGATTCGTGCTCGATCTGGGCCATGACCTGCCGGGCCATCGCGGCCCCCTGCTCCTCCACCGGCTGGCGCACGGTGGTCAGCGGCGGCATCGTGTGTTGCGCGATCGGGTCGTCGTCGAACCCGACGACGGCCACGTCCTCGGGCACCCGGCGCCCGGCGCGCCTCAGGGCCCGCAGAGCCCCGGCCGCCATCAGATCGGAGGCGGCGAAGACCGCGTCCAGGTCGGGGCGCCGCTCCAGCAGCCGGGTCATCGCGTGCTCCCCGGAGGCCTGCGAGAAGTCGCCGTACCCGATCAGCGCGGGCAGTCCGGCGGCCTCCAGCATGTCCCGGTAGCCGCAGAGCCGGTCGATGCCGACCGCCATGTCGCGCGGCCCCGCGATGGTCACCACGCGGCGGCGCCCGCCACGAAGCAAGTGCCCGACGGCCGTGCGCGCGCCGCCGGCGTTGTCGGCGTCGACGTACGCGGCGCCGCACGGAGCCAGCGGCCGGCCGCAGACCACGGTCGGGATGCCGGCCGCCTGCAGCGTGAGCAGCAGCGGGTCGCGGCCGTGCGCGGACACCAGCATCACGCCGTCGGCGCTGCCGCGCCGGATGTAGCGCTCGGCGGCGGCGTACTCGTTCTGGTCGTGCACGACCAGGAAGGCCAGTTGCAGCCCGGCCGCCGAAAGGGTGCGCGAGGCGCCCCACAGCAGGCGGGCGAAGAAGGGGTCGGAGAAGAAGCGGGCGCTGGACTCGGTAACGATCGCGGCGACCGAGCCGCTGCGCGAGGTTTGCGCGCGCGGGGCACGCCACCGAACGTAGCCGAGCCGCGCCATCGCGTCCTCGACGTGGCTGCGGGCGCCGATGCTGACCCGGGCCGAGCCGTTGAGTACCCGCGAGGCGGTCGCCTCGGACACTCCGGCCAGCGCGGCGACGTCGGCCAGGGTGGGTTTGCCGAACTGGCTCTTGTCCAGGTGGGTGGGGACGGGGGCGGGGACGGAGACGACGCCGGTGGGCGCGGTGTCGATTTGCTGGGGCAACTGCGACCTCCACGGTGAGGTTTTAGCGCGCACAGTGCTGACAGTGTTGAGTTCGAGCTCTGTCTCTGTGACTCGGAACTACGGCGGCTGGGAACTTTCGGTGTTCGTACCCTGTGAGACCGCCCGGGGAGAAGGGCGGCCGCGCAGGCGTTGCTCGGCGTCTCTAAGTCGATCGGCGGCCGGTGTGGGTTGCCGGCCTCCGCGGTGTTTTTTCGGAGACCTCCCGGAAGTCCCCGTGACACGCGGGTGAAGGAATGCGCACCCGTGGGAGCGCTCTCTCAACCGGGGTGGGCACAGCGTTGCGAGCCGGAAACGCGCCGTCAAGGGCGCGCGGCCGCCGATCCGTGCAGCGGCCGTTTCGGACAGGTCAATAGCGGGCCGATCACGACCGATCGGCTGAAAGTTTCAGAATCCGGTCGTTTACGGCACCGGACAGCCGTCCGTGGGCTCAGACGCCGGGCGCCTGCACCACATCGTTGATCGTCGGCACGCTGACCTGCGCCGGAACGGTGCCGAAGGAGTCCAGCGCGGCGGTTCCGGTGGTCACCGAGCCGGAACCGGCCAGACTGAACTCGACCTTCGTCGGCGCGCCCGATCCGTCGGTCCACACATCGAAGCGCAGCACCGGCGGCATGCCCGACAACGATCCGACCAGGTTCGGATCCGCGATGTGCTGGTCTGCCTCGGCCGTGTCGATGGTCCCGGACAGGTGTCCGGAGGTGACCAGGTGTACGTCGTGGTAAGCGCGCAACAGCTGCGCCACGAGCTGTGGATTGCAGAAATCCCCGAAAGTTGCATCGGAGTCGTCGACCTTGAGCCACTTCTTTCCGGACGAGCCTGCCACGTCCGCGGTCAGCGAGACGTACTCGACGCTCGACGCGGACAGGATGGTGGTCTTGACCCCGTTGACCGTCCCGTCCATCCGGGCCAGGCCGGTGCCCACGTCCCAGGTGCCGGACATTTTCACCGTCTCGCTCGGCGGCGCCGCGGACGGCCCGGGCTGCGCGCTCGCGGTCCCGGCTGTTGCGGTGTTCTTCGGGATGCGGGTGTCGACGGTCAGCCGGAAGGTCTTCGCGGCGTCCAGTTGTCCCGTGGCCTGCTGCAGCTGTGTCGTGGCACTCTCCCCCGAGGTGGCCGGCGGACGGCTGGTGCACCCGCCGAGCGCACCCGCGCCCAGGACGGCGGCGGCGAGCGCGGCGACAACACGGGTCGGCGCGGCCGACTGTCCACGAACTGATCCATCAGAGCGGCTCATGGCGCCACGGTAGGGACGCCGGTGAGCGGCGCGGAACGGACTTTCACCACTTTCACGGATACGGGCACTGACCGAAGACGAGATGACCTGAGGCCCAGGCGAATCCCGGCGCGCGTACCAGTCCGTATTCGCCACTCCCGAGCACCTTGGCCTCGCGAGGAGCACCCGTTCGCTCGACCGATGTACCGACCCTCATCCGGTGGCGGGGTATGTCGGCGGCTCTGTGGTGTAGGTGTGCCCGGTGGGCGCGGTCCAGGTGGTGGTTGTGCTGTTTTCGTCGCGTGTGGCGTTCCAGCGGCCTGTTGTTTTCAGTTGGTGGTGGTGACGGCAAAGGGCTTGGAGGTTTTCCGGTGTGGTCGGCCCGCCGGCCTCGGGGTCGGCGTGGTTGAACGGCTCGATGTGATCGATGTCGCAGTATGCCGCGGGCATGGTGCAGCCGGGGAAGGTGCAGTACTGGTCGCGCAGTCGTACCAGCCGGTCCAGGGCTGCCGGGGGTCGGTAGGTGCGTGGGTCCGCATGCAGCAGTATCCCGTCGGGAGTGGTGATCAGCCTGCGCCACAACGACCCGGGCGCGAACGCGAGCGCACGGGCCTGCGCCGCGCCGAGGGGTCCGTGGCCGCGCAGCTCGCCCGGCTGCTGGTCGGTGCCCAATAGGGTGCCGATCCCGACGGTGACATGCACCAGCGCCGCCGGCAGCACTGCACGGCCAGCCGCGCCGGCCGCCGTGCCAGGGTGCTGTGTCCCATCGGAACCGGCAACGCCGTCCCCGCTCACGTCGGCGCCCGCACTCGCGCCGGTGCAGGTACACACTCCGGCGCCGTGCAGCACCAAGGTCGCCATCGCATCGGCGCGCCGTTGGTCCAGGGTGCGCTTGTCGCCTTCCTGCTGTGGTTGTCGGGCATGCCGGTCAAGCGCTGCCAGCAGCGCGGCGGCAATGGAGGCGGTGGTGTAAAGCGAGACGGTCGCCATCCCGTCGGGTTCCGAACGCACCTGTAGAACACGGCGCTGGGCCTGGCGTCGGTGACGTAGTTCGGCACCGTGCGGGTCTAGTGCCAGCACCGCCCGCCGCACCGCCTTACGCGTCGCCGCCGTGCTTTGCGCCTCCATGCGGGGCAGCACCCGGGCCTGTACCGCACGTGCCGTGCCCTCATCCAGTACGACGGTCGCCTTCACCAGCGCGTTGGCCTGCGCCCAGCCGATACGGCCCTGCCCCAACGCGTCGAGGGTCTCCGGCAATCGCCCGGCCAACGCTCCGGCCAGCTCCAGCCGGGCGCGCGCGGTGCTGGGCGCGAGCCGCAACACGACCGCCACCTGCGCTTGGGTACACGCCCGGTCCAGATCCGACGTCCCGCCACGCCGTCCCAATGCGCCCAGGGCGCGCAACAACAACGCTTGCGCATGGCGCACCAGGCGGTCACATGCAGTGACCGCATCGACCGCACCTGCCTGTGACAGACCGTCAAACTCCAGACCGTCCCAGCCCGGCGCGCGCGGCTCCTCGGCCGCCAACTGCGCCGCCAACCCGTCAGCCCCGCATACCGTGTCCATCGCAACCCACCCCGTTACCCCGCCTGGTCAAGTCGATTCCCTTACACCCGAATCGTCCTGCAGACCCCGCATATATGGTGGGGTATATCCGAAGTCTACCCATTCAGCGCAACGGCAACGGCATTCGATACGCCATTCGATACAACTGCCCGCGGCCGGCCGAGCTGCCGCGAGGCGCCCGTGACACCACAGTGGCTCGCATACGCCTGACACACCGTCAAACGCGGCGGAACGCGGCCCGCCACGAGTCGCTCCGGCACATCGTGGCTGATTCGGCACCGCCGCAACCTGCGGCAACCGACTCGCCCATCACTCCACAAAAATCCTCATACACAAGACCTACACGGGTCGACACACGCCTGCGCGGAGCAGTGTTCACCGGGATCCCGGCCACCGATTCTCGTGACCCGCACGACGTGCCGCGTCAGCCTTGCCGACGGCGGCCGAGGCGTCATTTCTCGCGGGTTGCGGGGCTTCGAAGGCGACAAGCGTCCAACCCCCGAAAAGCCCGGTGGCCTGGTCCGACATCCGTCAGGATTCCGGAACCAGGCCACCGACTGGATCAAGTGGTGCTCAGCTGGTGAAGCCGATGTTCTGGTAGATCTTGTCCGCGAAGCCGAAGGCCCCGAGGTTGGCGATGTTCGACTTCACGGCCACGAAGTCCGGCCGCTGGTAGAACGGGATGACGCCGGCCTCCTGCCAGATCTGCGCGTCCGCCGCGTTGGCGTCCTTGATCGCCTGCGCCGGGTTCAAGTCGGCCTGCGCCGTGGTCAGCAACTGGTCGATCTGCGGCGATCCGGCCCGGGCGTAGTTCTGGAAGATGTTGTCGCCCTGCGGGTTCTGGTAGATCGACGCGTTCGAGGAGACCGGGAAGTCGTTGCCGATCCAGGAGAACACCGTCATGTCGAACTGGCCCGGGTTGACGTACTTGTCGAAGAAGTCGTCCGAGTTGACCGGCGTGATGTCCAGCTTGATGCCGACCTGCGAGAGGAAGTTCTGCATCAGCGTGCCCTCGTTCGCCGAGACCGGCACGCCGTCCGGGATCACCAGCTTGAGTTCAAGGGTCTTGCCGCCCTTCGTGCGGTACTGGCCGCTGCCCTGGGTCCAGCCGGCCTGGTCGAGCAACTTCTTGGCGGCCGCCGGGTCGTACTTGCCGACCGCGGCCGCGTTGTCCTGGTAGCCGTTCTGGTTGTTGACGAAGAAGTGGTTGTTCAGCGGCTTGTCCGGCCAGGGCAGACCGGCCAGGTCGGACTTGGCAATCGCGGTGCGGTTGATCGCCTCGGCCACGGCCTGACGCACCTGCACGTCGCTGAGCATCGGCGACTTCGCGTTCAGCGTCACATGCCGGAAGTTCGGGCCGCCTGCTACCCGGATCTTGGCGCCCTTGACCCCATTGGCCTTCTTGTAATCGGTCGCGGACGGGCCGATGTCGAACCAGTCGATCTCACCGGAGGCGAACGCGTCGGCGGTGGAGGCGATGTCCACCGTCTTGAACACGATGCTGTCCAGGAGCGCCGGATCGGCCCACCAGGCCGGGTCGCGCACCACGGTCACGGTCTTGTCGGTGGCGTTGAACTTGCCGAACTTGAACGGTCCCGCCGTGATCGGGATCTTGTTCAGCCAGCCCTTGTTGAACGCGTCCGGGGTCGCGTTGGCGGAGGCCGGGTACAGCGGCGAGAACAGCGACTTCCAGTCGGCGAAGTTCTGCGAGAACGTCACCACGACCTCGTACGGGTCCTTGCCCTGAGCCACGTTCGAGATCTGCGCGTAGCCGGTGGTGGAGGCGACGTCGAACTTGCTGTCGGTGCCGTTGAGCGCCTTCCACTGGGCCGCGTAGTCGGCCTCGGTGATCGGCGTGCCGTCAGACCATTTGGCCTTCTGGTTCAGCTCGTAGGTCACCGTCTGCTTGCCGCCGACCGTGGCGACCGTGGGCTCGCCGGCCAGGTAGTCGGTGTCCGCGAAGGCGGTGCCGCCCGCGGTGAAGTGGAACGGGGACGGCATCAGCGACAGGATCACGTCGTTGGTGGAGGTCTCCGGCCCGTCGACCTCGTTGTAGTTCCACTGGGTCGAGAACTGGTCCATCGGCCAGGTCAGCGTGCCGCCCTGCTTGAGCTTGGCGCGGTCGACCGGGTTGATGTCGTTCTGCGACGCCTTCGGCGCCGCCTTGGGCGCCGGGTTCGCCTTCGAACTCGAACAGGCGCTCGCGCCGAGCGAGACCGCGAGCGCTGTCGCGGTCAGGCCGACGCCGATCCTGGTGAATCGCATTTCGCCTCCCCTAATCTGGGTGTTGGTTCCCGTGGGCTGTGCGGGCTGGTGGATGGTCGTACTGCGCCGGCGGCCGCGCCGCCGGGCGTCTTCGTGCTGCGGCGCGGATCAGACCACGTCGACGACCGCGGCGTAGTGGCACGCCGCCTCGTGGTCGTCGCCCTGAGTGGAAAGGGTCGGATCCTCGTCGACGCACCGCTGCTGCTCGCCCTCGCTCAGCGCCTTGAACTTCGGGCAGCGGTTGCGAAAGCGGCAGCCGGACGGCACGTTCGTGGGGCTGGGCAGGTCGCCGTCCAACAAGACCCTGCGGCGCTCGCGCTCCTTGCGCGGGTCGGGCACCGGAATCGCGGACAGCAGCGCCTGCGTGTACGGGTGGCTGGGCCGGCGAAACACCTCGGCGGTCTCGCCGATCTCGACGATCCGGCCGAGGTACATGACCGCGATCCGGTCCGCAACGTGCCGCACCACCGACAGGTCGTGCGCCACGAACAGGTAGCTCAGGTCCAGCCGGCCCTTGAGCTCGTCGAGCAGGTTGATCACCCCGGCCTGGATCGACACGTCGAGCGCGGAGACCGGCTCGTCGAGCACCACGACCTTCGGGTCCAGCGCGAGCGCCCGCGCGATGCCGATGCGCTGGCGCTGGCCGCCGGAGAACTCGGCCGGGAACCGCGCGGCGTGGTCCGACTCCAGGCCGACCAGCCGCAGCAGTTCGTCGACACGCGGGGCGATCCGGGCGCGCGACCAGCCGTGCGCCTGCAGCGGCTCGGCCAGGATGTCGAAGACCGGCATCCGCGGGTCGAGCGCCGCGGCCGGGTCCTGGAAGACCACCTGGATGTCCCGGCGCATCGCCTTGCGCTCGGCGGGGCCGAGCCGGCCGGTGCGTTTGCCGAACACGGTAATCGTGCCCTGCGACGGATCGGCCAGGTTCAGCACTTCCAGCAGCGTGGTGGTCTTGCCGCAGCCGGACTCGCCTACCAGGCCCAGGGTCTCGCCGGAACGGATGTCGAAGGAGATGCCGTCGACCGCGCGCACCGTGCCGATGCGCCGCTTGAACACCGCGCCCGCGGTCAGCGGGAAGTGCCGGTAGACGTCGTCGAGTTCGAGCACCGCCGGACGCTGGTCGCGCGGCACCCGGGTCGAGGCCGCCTCGGGGATCTGCGGAACCGGGAACACCTCGTCCGCGGTCAGCGTGCCATTGGCCAGTTCGGTGCGCCGGTGGCAGGCCGAGGGATGGTCGTCGCCCAGGGCCGGGACCAGTTCGGGCTCGACGCTCTCGCACATCGGCACCGCGACCGGACAGCGCTCGCGGAACGGGCAGCCGGTCGGCAGGTTCACCAGCGACGGCGGGTTGCCCTCGATCGGTACCAGCGCGTGCCGGGTGCCCTCGCCCTCGTCGATGCGCGGGATCGAGCCGAGCAGGCCGATCGTGTAAGGCATCCGCGGATGGTAGTAGAGCTCATCGACGGTGCCGGTCTCCACGGGCTTGCCCGCGTACATCACCATGACCCGGTCGGCGAACCCGGCGACGACGCCCAGGTCGTGTGTGATCATCACGATCGCGGCGCCGGTGGCCTCCTTGGCCACCTTGAGCACGTCGAGGATCTGCGCCTGGATGGTCACGTCCAGCGCGGTGGTCGGCTCGTCGGCGATGATCACCGCGGGGTCGTTGGCGATCGCCATGGCGATCATCGCCCGCTGGCGCATGCCGCCGGAGAACTCGTGCGGGAACGCGTCGACCCGCCGCTTCGGGTCGGGGATGCCGACCAGGTCCAGCAGCTCGATCGCGCGGGCGCGTGCGGCGTCCTTCGCGATCTCGCTGTGGATCTGCAGCGCCTCGATGATCTGGGTGCCGATGCTGTACACCGGGGTGAGCGCGGACAGCGGGTCCTGGAAGACCATCGACATCTTCTTGCCGCGGATCTTGGACATCTCCTCGTCGCGCAGGCCGAGCAGTTCGCGCCCGTCCAGCCGGATCGAGCCGTCCACCTTCGCCGTCTCCGGCAGCAGGCCGAGCACGGCCATCGCGGAGACCGACTTGCCGGAGCCCGACTCGCCGACGATGCCGAGCACCTCGCCGCGCCGCAGCCCGTAGCTGACGCCGCGCACCGCCTCGACCGTGCCGGCCTCGGAGGGAAAGGTGACGGTCAGGTCGCGCACTTCGAGCACCGCGTCGCCGCCGGCCGCCGGGCCGAGCAACGGCTCCTGGAATACCTGGGTCACTGTGCGATCTCCACTACCGTCTCGCCGCCGGGCAGCTCATCAACCGTCGAATCCTCCTGCTTGCGGCTCCTGGCCTTGGCGCCGGACGCGTTCGGGTCCAGTGCGTCGCGCAGTCCGTCGCCGACGAAGTTCACCGCGAGAATGACCAGGATGAGGATCGCGGCGGGGAACAGGAACAGCCACGGGTAGGTGTTGACCGACTGCTGGCCGAGGCCGATCAGGGTGCCGAGCGAGACGTCCGGCGGCTGGATGCCGAAGCCCAGGTAGGACAGGCCCGATTCGCCCAGGATGGTCAGCGCCACGCTGATGGTCGCGTCGATGATCAGCAGTGAGGCCATGTTCGGCAGAATGTGCCGCAGGATGATCTTCGGCCCGGACACGCCCATGTACCTGGCCGCCAGCACGAACTCGCGGTTCTTGAGGGTCAGCGTCAGCGAGCGCACGATCCGCGCGGTGATCATCCAGGCGAACGCGGCCAGCAGCACCACGTACAGCAGCCAGGTCTTGCCCCGGAAGACCGGCGAGAGGATCGCCAGCAGCAGCAGCGAGGGCATCACCAGCATCACGTCGACGAACCAGATCAGCGCCCGGTCCACCCAGCCGCCCACGTACCCGGCCACCGAGCCGACCAGGGCCGCGATCGCGGTGGTCAGCGGCCCGCCGATCAGCCCGATCACCAGCGACTTCTGTGCGCCGCGCATGGTCAGCAGGAACATGTCCTGGCCGGTCTGCGTGGTGCCGAACCAATGGCTGGAGGACGGGGCCGTCTGGAAGTTGTCGAAGTCGATGTCGGTCAGCTGCCACTGGGTGACGAACGGCCCGGCGTACGCCGCGACGAACAGCAGCACGATGACGATCAGGCCGGTCAGTGCCAGCCGGTTGCGTACGAAGCGGCGCATGATCAGCCGGCCGCGGCCGCGTGCCGGGGTGGCGCCGATGGGGAACGCGCCGCCCTCTTCGAGTTCCTTGGTCGCGTCGATGGCGCTCACGGACGGGCCTCCCCTCGGGTGTCGCGCGGCGCGTGCCGCAGCGCGGCGCCGTGCTCATTTCCGCAACGGGTGCAGGCGGTGTGACGGTTCATCAGATGGGGGCTCGCCTGTCCGTGAAAACTGGACTTGATCACAGTGCGAGGTTCGGGCACGGCCCGGGGTCCGGGCACGGCGCCTGGTTCGAGCGAGGTTAGAAGTCCGATCGCGGCGCGCAGCATCAGACACGCACCCGCGGGTCGAGCGCGGCGTAGGCGATCTCGGAGACCACTCCGGCGATCAGCACCAGGCCGGCGACGAACAGCGCGACCGCGGCGACCGCGTTGGTGTCGTTGCCCTGGATCGCGGTGACCGCCCACTGGCCCATGCCGTTCCAGTCGAAGATGGTCTCGGTGAAGGTCGCGCCGGTGAACAGCAGGACCGTGTTGTAGACCAGGAAGGTCATCACCGGGATGATCGCGGTGCGCAGCCCGTGCTTGTATAGGGCCTTTCGCCGGGTCAGGCCCTTGGCCCGGGCGGTGCGCAGAAAATCGCTTCCCAGAACGTCCAGCATCGTGGAACGCTGATATCTGCTGATGATGGCGATCTCGCCGAGCACCAGCGTGATGGTCGGCAGCACCAGGTGCTGGACGCGGCTGAGCATCTGCGGCCAGAACGCGGTGATCGTCGCGTCGTACTCGTTGTCGTACTGGAAGAAGTGGGTCCCGCTGGTGTTGTTGAACCACACCGCCATCGCCTTGAGCAGGATGGCCAGGGTGAACACCGGGGTGGAGATCAGCAGGAAGGAGGCGAAGGTCGAGAGCTGGTCGCTCGCGCGGTACTGGCGCACCGCGTTCCACGCGCCGACCGCGACGCCGCCGACCGCGCCGATGATGGTCGCGAACAGCAGCAGCCGGGTGGAGACCCCGACGCGGCGGGCCAGGTCCTGGCCGACCGGGCCGCCCTGCACCTCGATGCCGAAGTCGCCGTGGGCGAGGTCGTCGACCCAGTGCCCGTACCGGACGAACACGTCCGTGTCGGGGTTGAGGTTCTTCTCGTTGAGCATCTGCGTGATCACGCCGGGCGGCGGAGTGGGGTGCTTGCCCTCGTAGTTCGAGCGCGGGTTGAGCGCCAGCGCGGCCAGGAAATAGGCGACCGACGCGCCGACGAACGTCAAAATCACATAGTTGAGCAACCTGCGCAGCAGATATGCGCCCACGCGCCACTCCCTCACGCTGCAACGCGGCGCAGGGCGGAGCCGACTGCAGGCTCCTTGCTCGCACCGAGTTGTTCTCGGATCGTTGGGCGGCCCGGCCTTGTGGTGCCGTCGGGTGTAGCCGCCTGTTGAGACAGACTGACGGCGGGTGGCCGGTGCTGTCCATAGGCATCAGATCAAGAACTAATTACGGTCGGGCGCAGGGTTTGAAACGCATTTCAGGCCTGTTACGCTTCCGGACGGAACCCGTCAATAGGGCCTCTCACCTGTAGGGAAAACCCTTGGCTCGGTACACAAGGGTCGAAATCAGCCGGGTGATCCATGGTAGCAGTACTTTGATATACAGTCGAACGTCATACGTCTGCTGAAAACACGATCGACCCCACCGGGCCCGGTGGGGTCGA